>JAJYNF010000330.1 GCA_021786455.1 Acidobacteriota bacterium | reverse complement strand
CCTGCGGCCTCGAGTATCTCCCTCGCGACCGGGCACAGCTCAAGCTGAAACATCTCTCCACCTTGCGGAACACTTTGAACGGAAAGGCAGCATGAGCCGAGAAAAACTACAAACACTGGGCATTGACTTGCCTCTCTTTCCCACGACCTCCGTCGGAAGCTTTCCGAAGCCTGACTATTTGGTGAAGGCTCGCTCGGAGTTTGCCAAAGGCAGCATCAGCCGCGAGGAACTGCGCCGTACCGAGCGCCGGGCCACGGAATTCTGGATCCGCCAGCAGGAAGATCTCGGCGTGGATGTCTTGGTGGATGGTGAAATGTATCGCGGTGACATGGTGGCGTATTTTGCCGAGCACATGGCTGGCTTCGAGGAAGGCGGGCTGGTGCGGTCCTATGGTAACCGCTACTACCACAAACCGATTATCACGAGCGAGGTGAAATGGCAGAAACCGATTACCGTCGAGTGGTGGAAGTACGCTCAGGGGCTGACTCGCAGGCCGGTGAAGGGAATGTTGACGGGCGCTTATACGGTGATGGACTGGTCGTTTAACGAAGCATATCCAGACCGTCGGGGAGCCTGCTTGGCTCTCGCCCGCGAGATTCGCAAGGAAGTGGAAGCCTTGATTCAAGCGGGCGGGAAGGTGATTCAGATTGACGAACCGGCCGTTTCCGTACGCCCCGAGGAGCTCCCGGTCGCCATCGAAGCCATGCACATCACGACGGATGGGCTGCCCGCTTACTTTATTACCCATATCTGCTACGGCGCGTTTGAACACATCTATCCCAGAATGCTGGAATTCCCCGTGGATAATTTTGACCTGGAAATGTCGAATAGCGGCCTGGATATGCTGGAGCTTTTCCGCAAGCATCCCTACACCAAGGACATCAGTTTCGGCGTGGTGGATGTTCACAACCATGTGGTTGAAGCCGAGTTAATAGTTGAGGAGCGATTGCGCCAGGCCCTCGCGGTGCTTCCGAGGGAAAGCCTTTGGGTTGACCCTGACTGCGGGCTCAAGACTCGCTCGGTCGAAGAGGCCACGCGGAAGATGAAAGTCCTCGTGGATGCCGCCCGGACTCTCCGCAACGAAGCGAAGGGCAGCCACGCCGCGCGCGCCGAATGATCTTCCCTCCCCCGTTCGGCCGCCGCCGGCCACTTCGTTTTAGGCCATGATGAGCTCTAAAACAGAAATCCGCCACATCCCTTTTACATCCGAGCAGATCAAAGTCTTGGCAACCTTGGCGAGCGCCGTAGGACTTCGCATGCTCGGGCTGTTCCTCGTGTTGCCGGTCTTTACCCTTTACGGCCTCGAGTTCACCCACTCGCGCTTTTTGGTCGGACTGGCTTTTGGTTGCTACGGGCTCACCATGGCGTTTCTACAAATTCCGCTGGGGCGACTCTCCGACCGCATCGGTCGCCGAAAAGTTCTGTTGCTAGGAATGGGTCTGTTTAGCCTGGGGTCATTTCTCTGTGCCATTCCGGACCACTTCCCCGCGGAGGCGCAAATCGGAGTCCTCATCGTTGGCCGGTTGGTCCAAGGAAGCGGAGTCATCACCTCGGTGGCGTTTGCTACCGTGGCCGATTACATTCCGGAGGACAAACGCTCGACAGCGATGGCCATGCTAGGAATTCCAATCGGGGCAGCCTTCATTATTGGCGTCATCGGCGGGCCGATTCTGGCAGGGGCCTGGGGCGCCGCCTCGCTTTTCTGGCTTACCGGATTTCTAGGCCTGGGCACGCTGTACTTCCTGGCGCGCTATTTGCCGGAAATGGCTCCGCGCGGCTTCGAGCCAACTCCGGTTGGTGAGATTGTGAAAAACCCCGCCCTGCTGCCTCTCGACGCCGGTGGATTCGTTATGAACTTCTTCATGGCAAGCTTTTTCTTCTACTTCCCGCTGATTGTAACGGGGCAGGATCACCTTCCCATGAGCCGTTATTACACCGTGCTGTTGCCGATGGTCCTTATCAGCGCCATTACGATGTTCGCGTTCACCCGCAGCGCGGACCGTGGGCTTGCAAAGCCGCTGGCTGCGCTGGCGTTTTTGGTTTTCATTCCGAGCGCCATTCTTCTATTCCACCCGGCAACCTTGGGATTCAGCTCAACGCGATTGACGGCTGTGCTGGCAGGAGGCACGCTTTTCTATATCGGATTCACGGGGCTCGAGCCTATTTTGCCCTCGATGGTCAGTCGCTCCGCCCCGGAAAGCGCTTACGGGACCGCGCTCGGAATCTATAACAGCAGCCAATATTTGGGGAGCTTCGTGGGTGGATCGGTGGCTGGAGCCTTGGCCCACCTCCATCGGCCGAGCGATGTGATGGCCACGCTGATGGTGGCTTCGATCCTGGGTTCACTGGTGATGATCGCAGCCAAGGGAGGAACGCGCGTGTCGCGGAACGCCTGACAACCGGGCCGTTGAGTTAGAACCCCTCAGAGCTAATCGCGGCCCTCAAGTTGCACGCCGTAAGCTAACCGATTTGTCCCTTCGATCCGGCGGCGCCAGACAACTTTTGCCGTCACCTCCTCTTGGTGTCCACCGGACCCATAGCCGAGGGTCAGTTGGATGAGCTGGCCCGGCTCCATGGCTACTTCGGAGACAAAGCAAACTCCCGTGCGGGAAAGGTTTTCCGTGCGCGCGGTGGTCGTTTGACCATTTTCTAAGCGAACCCGGACCGGGAGCCTCACGGTGTGCCGCCGAGCCCTTCGCCGCTCCGCCCCACCATTCGCGGAACCGGGTATTGCTTCCGTGTCCGCCTCCGCCGCGCCAAACCGCCAGGCCGTAGTCTGATTGCATTTCCAACAGCGGCGGTGGATCACCTCTGACGAAGCGAGGGTGTGGTATTCCTCCACGCTCAGCTTGGCCAGCTCCCGTGATTGGCACTCGCTGCACTCAAGCAGTGCATCTACACGTTCGGCTTCTGACGGACTTGCGGCCGGACCCGGAAAGCTTATCCCCCAGATTTCCACACTAGGTTCCAGACATTCCACCCCCCATTCCGCTCCTTCGCCCAGGCTTCTACCCGCCTGTCCCACCACCCGAAAAGGGCAAGAAGCGCCGTTGTGAAGATTGGTGATAGTGATTTGCTGGTCGGCAAATAAGGAGCGTTGCGCGGAGATTCGAGCACCGTGGCGGTTGATGACGACCGTAAAGGTCTTTTCCCGAAACTCCTTCCCCTCGGCATCCTTGCCGACGATTTCGATGGGAATTCTGAGGAAGACCCGCTCACTCCGCCTTCCCTCATGGACCGCCGCTAATCGCCGCTCGTGCGTTTGAGCCTCCACGGACACCTCCATCGCATACCCTATCGGCACTTCTACAAACTCCCATGAGCCATAGCCAGCGAGCGCCGGTCTTCCAACTAAGTCCGTCATGCCGCTTGACAGCGGTTTGGCAGGGTTGCTAGCTTGATTCAAAGGAAGCCTGCGGAGGAAAGATGATGAAACTGAGTCGAACTATGATGATCGTCATGCTCGGCTGCGCGCCGATCGCCTTGGCCCAGCAGCCCGGACAAAACTCACCCCTCGCTCCACACTCGCGCTTTGGCAATCCTACGTCCATCGCGCGCATTTACCAATCGTACATCTTTGGAATCGTTCGCAAAGATGAGAAAAACAAACTCATCCTGGACAAGACCGAGTTCGGGAACGACCAGACTTTCAAGCTGACGAAGAAGACGAAATTCATCAGAAATGATAAGCCGGTCAAGAGGGAAACACTGAAGCGGGGAACCATGGTATGGATTGACATGAGGCGAGATAAGAAGACTGGTGACCTGATTGCCAGGAAAGTGGTGACAGGAGTCGCGCCTACGGCCAAACCTTAGCCGAGGGAGGCAGGTTTGAGAGATTGAACTGTTCGGGGACGCATTCGCCCGCCACAGAGCCCACCGCTCCCTTAACCGTGCGGGGCCGGGTGTTGACTGTCGGCCTTGGCCCACGGATCATCAATCGGTCGGATGGCGCGGAATCTTTTTTCATTGTAATCCCCTGGCCCACGGAAGTTCACAGCCTGGCAGGGCGGGACCCAAGTTGATTCGCGCTACTTTGATCTATAACCCCGCAGCGGGGCGCAATCCCGCGCGACGTGAGTCCGAAATGAAGTTGGCCGCCGACATCTTACGTCGGAGCGGCATCGAGACCGAGCTGGTGAAAACGGCCGGCCAAGGTAGCGCTCGGGAACTGGCTCGCGCGGCACTGGCTGGAACCAGCGAATGGGTCATCGTTTGTGGCGGCGATGGGACGATTAACGAAGCCGTCAACGGCATGGCGGGCAGCCCAACACCGCTCGGCATTTTGCCCGGAGGAACGGCCAACACTTTGGCAAGAGAATTGGGCTTGCCTGAGAAGCCAGTGGCAGCAGCAGAGCAACTTCCGCGCTGGCGGCCACGGGAGATCCCCCTGGGCCGAGCGCGGTGGCAAACCAACGGGAGCCAACACGAGCGATATTTTCTTTCCCTGGCGGGGGCAGGATTCGACGCCCAAGTCATCCGCGAGTTGGCGTTGGATTACAAGGTTCGCTTGGGGGTCATGGCCTATGTCGGCGAAGCGTTGGAGCAAGTGTGGCGCTACGGGTTCCCTCAGTTCATCTGCCGAGCCAATGGAAAGGAGTACGCGG
>JAJYNF010000048.1 GCA_021786455.1 Acidobacteriota bacterium | reverse complement strand
GCGGCCGCTAGTTGGGAAATTCGTTGAGCGATTCGGTTGAGTGGGAGCACTTCGTCGGCCAAACCTGCGCGGGCGACGGCGCCGGGCATCCCCCACACAACGCTACTCGCTTCGTCCTGCGCGATGGTAAGCGCGCCGGCTTGTCTCATCTGTTTCAATTCCTGCGCCCCGTCCTTGCCCATACCGGTCAAAAGGACCCCGGCGGATCTGGAGCCATAAACCGCGGCCATCGAACGGAAAAGATACGCTACCGAGGGGCATGGGCCGTCTGCCCGTTCGTCACGGATCAGGATGATTCGCTCGCCCGGCCGCACTCCCATGTGGACACGGTCTGGCGCCAGATAGATGTTGCCCGGCAGGATCGCTTCCCCCTGACGAGCCACGCGCGCCCGGAACCCTGTCGTCTCCGAGAGCCACTCGGCAAACCCATGAATAAAACTCGGCGCCATGTGCTGAACAACGAGCATCGGAATGGCAAAATCGCTTCTCAATGCCTTCAGGAGTGTCTGGAGCGCCTGCGGCCCGCCGGTTGAGGCTCCAAGCGCCACGGCTTCCACCGCCTGAGTTGCCAATTCCGCCGGCGCCTTGGTCATCTGGGTGGCAGGTTGGAACGTGCCTCCCTGGGGGCGACGCCACTGACGAACCACCTTGACCTCCGACATCAGCTTGACCGCCCGCAGGACCTCGTGCGCGGTGCTCTCACGGTCGGGGTGGCCTGGGCCCGCAGGTTTTTCGACGACGCTCAACGCGCCGGCCTCCAGCGCGCGGAAGGTCTTAGCCACCTCGAGGGGCGCCGAACTGCCGCTGACGATGACGATGGGCGTGGGAAGCGTCTCCATGATTCGCCGCGTCGCTTCGTAGCCGTTCATCACGGGCATGTGGATGTCCATGGTGATGACGTCGGGCCGCACGCGGCTCACCGCCCCGATCGCTTCCTGCCCATTGCTTGCTGTGCCCACAACCTCCACGTCAGGATCGGCATTGAGCAGTTCCACGAGCCCTTCCCGCGACACTCTGGAATCGTCCACCACCACAACTCTAATCACACAAAATCCTCTGCCGTGAGTTATATTGCGCCCGCCTTCATTCAACCATGCCACGGCCTCAGATCAGCCGCCGGATGACTTCCAGCAAATTGCTCTGATCGAAGCTGCTCTTGACCAGATACGCATTCGCTCCGACATCCATGCCCCGCTCTCGATCCTCCGGAGAACTGAGCGCGGTGACCAGAACCACTGGCACGCCCTTCAGCCGTGGGTCGGCACGAATCTTGGCCGTGAGATCCAAGCCGCTCATCCTCGGCATGTCCACGTCGGACACAACCAGGTGAAAAGGTTCCTCATGCAGGAGGGTAAAAGCGTCCACGCCATCCACCGCTGTTTTTACTCGGAACCCTGCTCCCTCCAGTATGTTCTTGAGCAACGTTCGGGCAGTAATCGAATCCTCGGCAACCAGAATGGAACGCGCGGCGCCCTCGTCCTGCCTCGCCTCCAATCCCGCCGAAGTCGCCTGCACTCCCGCCGAGGCGGCCATAGTCAATTCCCGAGCCTTCAGAACGGGTACAAGCTGCCCCGTTCCGAGCACGGCCGCGCCGCTGACTCCCTTCAGGTGCGCCAGGGCCTCCCCAAGCGGCTTGACCAGAACCTCCTGCTCCTGAACGATCTCATCCACTTGAAGTGCAACCTCGCGGTTGGACGGCCCGAGAACAACCCCATACCTTCGTTCCGAAGCGCCGTCCCCAGAGCGCGGCGTCCCCGGGCCGACGGCACTCTCAAGGGACACGAGAGTCACCGGATGCCCGTCGAGCATAATCGTTTCCTGGTTCTCAACTCTCTTGAGGTCTTTTTGCTGCCAACGCACCACCCGGTCAATTTGCAGGGTGGGAATGATGAACGAGCGGTGGCCCGAGCGCACCACCACCCCCCGAAAAGCGGCTACGGTCACCGGAAGGATTATGCGGAAGGCCGTGCCCAGAGCGGGACGCGTTTCGAAAATAACCGAGCCGCCCAAACTACGCACTTTTTCATCCACGATGGCCAAGCCAAGCCCGCGGCCTGAAAGGTCCGTAATGGCCGGGCTGGTGGAGACGCCCGAGCAAAAAACGAGCTGGCATACGGCAACGTCATCAGCCCCTTCCAGTTCCGGCGGAAAGATGCCGAGCTTTTGAGCCGCCGCGCGGACCCGCGGAGCGTCAATGCCGGCGCCGTCATCGGAGAAAACCACCTCGAATTTGTCTCCCTCTTTCTGCGCAACCTTCACCCGGATCGTTCCCCGCGCCGGCTTGCCCTTTTGTTGCCTCACGTGAGGCAGTTCGATACCGTGGTCCACGGCGTTGCGGAGGAGGTGAATAAAGGGGTCTCGCATCGCTTCTAGGACCCTCCGGTCCACCTCGACCTGCCCACCTTGCACGGTTAATTCAACCTCTTTCCCCCGATCTCGGGCAAGGTCGCGGGCCAACCTGGGAAACGGCTCAAGAAGAGCCGAAAATGGCAGCATCAATGACTGCCGAACGTCGGCGAGCAACTGATCCGTCATGGCCGTGAAAGCCCGATCATCCGAACGAAGGCGGGCTTCCGTATCGCGCAGGCCCGCCCGGAGTTTCCTCAGCAGGCTTTCATTACGCTCAGGCTCTTCGCTTTCCTCGCCACGGGTTGCTAGACCTAGACTAGGATTCCTGAGCCGAATTCCCGCCCTCAATTTGCCGCGATTCCGGTCCCAATCGTCGACCTTTGCGGCCAATCCGTTCAACTCTTCGATTCGCTCCGCGAGCCCCAGCTTTACAGCGTGCAGTTCCTCCACCTGAAGAAGCATGCTGTTCAGTTTGTCTGCTCGGATCCGCACCCATTCAGGCTGTTCTACCTTGGCGTCGGGCGAAGCGTGGGTAGTTTCGAACCTCGCGTAACTTTCCGGGATTCCTTCTTGCCCCGATGGGCTCGCCCGCGTGAGGGAACTCGCCTCGACCGTATATCTCTCGATGGCTTGAAGCAATTCAGCCAAAGAAACTTTCTCCACTTTTCCATGATCCTGCGGCCGCAGAAGTTCGCCGAGCGCATCCAAAGCGGAGTGGAACAGATCGAAAAGACGAGGGGTCGTAGGGAGATTTTTGGTCTTGAGGGCGGAGAACAGATCTTCAAGCGTGCTGCAAAACGTTTCTACCTCTGCCGCATTGACCGTCCGCGCCGCGCCCTTCAAGCTATGGGCTTCCCGGAAGACCGTCTCCAGCAGTTCCTTCCGCCTGAGCTCGCTCGAAGTCTGCTCCAACTCCACCAATCCCTGCGACATGACACGGAGATGTTCTGCGGCCTCCGCTTTGAAGGTCACCATTAATTTCTTCGCGAATTCTGGATCGCTTGAACGCATGGCCTCGCTTGTGCTCAGACGCGATATTGGGCGACGAGTTCTCGGAGCTTCCGCCCAAGAGAATTCAAGTTTTGCGCGGTATTCTCCGCTTGGCGCGTGCTGGCGACGTTTTGGGCGCTCGCCTGCTTGATACTTTCCATCGCCATCACGACCTGATCCATTCCGATCATCTGCTGCTGCGCGGAGGCCACGATTTGGGTGGCGGCTTGCGCCGCCTCGGCGATGCTTTCACCCACCTTTTTCGCCGATTCCACCGCCTCGCCAGATTGTTGCATTCCCGCATCCACGGCTTTGCTGCCTTGCTCGGTGGCCATGACGGCGGCCGTGGTGGCCTTCTGAATGTCGGCTAAGATACTTCGCACCCGAAATGTCGCTTGCTTGGACTGTTCTGCCAGGTTCCGCACCTCCTGCGCCACCACGGCAAACCCCCTTCCCTGTTCGCCGGCCTTTGCGGCCTCGATGGCGGCGTTGACGGCCAGCAAATTCGACTGATCGGCCAGATCATTGACGGTGACCATGATTTCACCGATCGCTTGGCTCTGCTCGCTCAAACGGACGATGCTCTCCGCAATGGACTCCATCTGCCGGCGAATACCGTTCATTCTTTCGATGGCCCCCTCGACGGCCTTCTGGCCTGTTTGGGCAACCTCGGAGGACCGCCGAGCGGCCTCGGAAACGTATTTAGCCTTTTGAGTCGAGAGTTGGGCAGTTTGTTTGACCTGTTCGACGGTAGAGGTCGTCTGCGCGACAGCCGTTGACGTCTCCGCCGCGCCGGAAGCCACCTGCGTTGTGGCTGCCAGAATCTCGCTGGCCGAAACGCCCAACACCTCAACGGATTCCTTTAGATCGGCGGTGGTCCGGCGCAGTTTGTCTCGCATCGTGGCGAAGGCGTTCCCCAGCACATCCTGTTCCGACCGGGGCTGCAAGGGGCCGGCCATATCCCCGGCGGCAATTCTTTCCGCTGCCCCCGCCAAGTTCTCCAGCGATTGAACCATGACCGAAAAGGCGCGGGCCAAAGTCCCCACCTCGTCCGATCGCCCATTCGGCGTTACTTCAAGCCTCAAATCACCCACCGAGATTCGCTCCGCCGCCGCCGAAAGGGTTCGCAAAGGGCGCGTAATGTTTCGCGTAGTCACAATCCCGACGAAGACCAGGAGCACCGCCGCCAACAGCATCCCGACACCCATCGTCAGCTCGGTCCTTCGGGCGCGGCCCTCCTCTTCCGTGGCGCGTTGCTGGAGTAAAGATCG
>JAJYNF010000314.1 GCA_021786455.1 Acidobacteriota bacterium | reverse complement strand
CGATGTGGACCCTCGGACGTTCACGCTTGACCCCAGCGACGCCGAACGCCGCATCACGCCGCGTACGCGGGCGATGATCCCGGTTCATCTCTACGGACGGCCGGCGGCGATGGCTCCGCTTCTGCGCCTGGCGCGCAAGTATCGTCTGAAAATCATCTGGGACGCGGCGCAGGCGCACGGCGCCAAGTATCAAGGGCGCGACGTCGGTTCGTTTCCCGACGTGGTGTGTTATTCGTTTTATCCGACCAAAAACATGACCACGGGTGAAGGCGGAATGCTTGTCACCTCAAACGCCCGGCTGGCGCGAGAGCTGCGGTTGATGCGGTCGCACGGAGAGAGCGGACGATACCGGCACGTGCGGCTCGGCTACAATTTCCGTATGACCGACCTTGCGTCGGCCCTGGGTCTCGAGCAGCTTTGGCGATTAGAAATCACGAACCGCCGCCGGCGACAAAATGCCGCTGCGCTTTGTCGGGGATTGCAGGGAACGCGCGGCATCGAGTTGCCGGAGGAAGATCCTTCCGTGCAACACGTTTACAATTCTTTCACCGTGCGATTGGATACGAGCGTGCTCGGTATGAGCCGAGATGAATTTCGGCGGCGACTGGCCGAGCGAGGGATTGAGACGGCAGTCCATTATCCCCGGCCGCTTAGCCGGCAGCCGCTGTTTCACGGATCGGGAAGTGATTGTCCGGTGAGCAAGCAGTTGGCTCGGGCCGTGCTCTCGCTGCCCGTGCATCCTGCGCTCAGCCGCGCGGACTTAGAACGAATCATTCGAGCGGTAAGAGAGGTGGCAAAAGGAAATTAACCCGCATCCCCGATTTGAATCGCGAGAGTGAAGCTTCGATGTTCGCGGTCGCCCATATTCATGGGTGTGAGAAAGCGGGTGGGCGGGGTCGGTAAATCGCTGACCGTGGCGCGGCGCTTTTACCATGCCTTGCTCACCGCGCGCACCGCAGACAACGGTGTGTATGCGCCATGCGCGGGATGCGGCGGATCAATCTTTACGAGCTTACCCGCGGATCCTGATCAAAATCAATTCGCCAAGGATGGCAGCTCCATGTGGTCAATCTGTTTCTTCCTGAGCCGCCGCCCCAACAGCAACAACAGCAGTGAGGCAGTGACCATGCTGGCGAGGCTATCGGTCACCAAAAGTCCGCGCACGCCAAAGTATTTGAAGCCCTGCCCGTCGGCCCAAGTCATATACACAATGGCGAAGTTGGTGGCGGCGGCAAACAAGCCGAGTTGCGTGCTCGCCACAGGACTTTCCTGGCCCACCAGCTGATAACCCAGCGCGTTGAACGCTGCATATGCGACTCCGGCCGTGCCGTTGTAAATCAAGGCTCCCAGGATGAAGTCCAAAGGCGTGTGTGGGGCAATCGCCATCGCCAGGGCGACGATGCTGGTGGCGAGGCCGGCGCCGAGGTATAAATAGCCGCGCGATAACCGGTTCGCGGCGAATCCTCCTAATAAGGCACCGACCGACGTGGTGATGGCGCAACCGGCGCCCGTGATCCATACCACCGTGGAGCTGCTGGTATGAAAGTTCTTGCCCATGCCAGAAAACAGATTGATGGCCGCCTCGGCGCTCGCCGGAGCTAGGAACAGCGCAAAGCCGGTCAGCACCTCCTTGGTCTTGCAGGCGTTCCATGTGGCCTTTAGGGCGTGGGTAAAAACCTGGCGGAAGTGAAAAGCAGAGCTTTTGGGTTCGGGAAAGGCCAGCGTCGGCGCCGCGCCCAGCACGATGGCCGCGCCGAGACCCAGCCCGAGCCAGTGCAACGCGATGCGCGGCGCGAGAGACATCACAACCAGCGATCCCAACGCGCCGCCGCCAAGATTGGCGACGTTCGTCCACCCGCTCACGGAGCCGCGCAAGCGATCGGGCGTAAATTGCGCGGTCCAGCCGCCCACGGCGCCGGAATACAGCACGATGGAAAGTTCAGCCAGCAGCAGCAGGCCGGCCGCCGGCCCCAAGCGCGCTGGCGAGAGCAAAATCAGCGCCGCCACCACGCAAATCGCCGCGCTCAATGCCATCAGCCAGGAGTAGGCGCGCCGCGTCAGCCCCGTGTCCATGAGAGGCTGAAGCAAGAATCCCCAGAATGTCGGCGACATCACCGTGGCGCTGACACCAGCCACCTTATAAAGCGGCACGCCCAGATGAACCAGCAGGAAAGGCAAGGCCGTAATGACGAATCCGGCCACCAGCCCAAAAGGAAACATCGCTAAGCCGACAATCCATGCCGGCGGCATAGGCAAGCGGACCGACAGTGATGGTTTAGGGCGAGCCAGTATTTCCATCCAAAATTACATAATAACCGGACCCTGACGGTCGGGCTTCGCTTTCGGTCTCAGAGTTTTTTTGTTAGCGCCGCTTGGGCGCAGCAGTCGGAGAGGGGGCGCTCGATCGCTGGGCGGATTCATTATGCGAGGCTTGACGGCGGGCTTCATCGGCGCGGCGGCAGGCTTCGTCGTTGTAACGGTCCACGGCTTCCAGTAGCGGCGCGCCGCCGAGCGCCTTGGCGGCGTGAATGATGGCGGCCATATCCTTCGGCAAGCAACGGCCACGATAACCACGTTCCTCGGTTACCAGGGTGTGCGAGCGGCCAATGCGCGCGTCCGCCAGCCACAGCTCCCTGAGCTCGTTGAAATTGACGCCCAGCGCCTGCGCGAGATCGTAGAATTGGTTGACAAAGGCGACTTTCGTGGCCAGAAAGGCGTTCTCCATGTATTTGCAGAGTTCGGCCGTTTTGGCGCTCGTGATGTAATAACGGACGGACGGGCCGAGAAACGCCTGGTAAGCGCAAACGACTCGATCGCACACCGGCTTCTCACCTCCGACGATCACGAACCCATGCGCCTCAATGTCCTTCCAAGGATGCCAGCGCGTTTCTCCGACGTATTCCGGGCTAAAGCAGATTTGCTTTCCCGTGGCGGCTACGAGATGGTCCACGGTTCCGGGCGGAACGGTTGATTTAATACAGATTGGCGGCCGAACCCAGTCAACGACCTCCCGCACCATTGAGACGTCACAGGCGCCGTCGGGGCCTTCCGGCGTCGGCACGGCCAAGAAAACCAGATCACAAGATTGAATCGCGTTGCGGCAAGCGGAAGTGTCCAGCCCGCGAAGGCCTTTGTCATAGACAAAGACTTCATGGCTCATCGGCTCGTAATGGAAAACTTTTCCCAAAGCTTTTCCCACCACGCCGTATCCGACGATGCCAAGCTTCATGGTTTCTCGTTCAGCCCGAGTCCGGTTGGTTTCTCCCTACCGCGCGCTGCCGTGGACCGTTGGCGGAATTTGCCAACCAGCGCCCGCGCAGCAGAACAAGCGCCAAAGGCTTTTCAGCAACTTGTTAGACTAAGCTGCGGGGTTTCTGGTTGTCAACGACGCAAGCTGCGGCTCATTACCGAGCGTTGCAAAATACGGTAGGGAAATTTGTGTCGCCATCCTACCCGCGGAAGGATTAGCCAACACCCTTGGTCATTGGCATGAGATTGCACGGCAACTTGGGTAATCAAAGCGCAAGGGGAAAAGATACGTTGGTGAGTAAACGCTTATGGGGAGGTGGCCTGCGGAGACCGAAACGCCTGCACTTATTTTGGCTTCAAGATGACCACCTGCGGAAGGACGCTTTTCCCACCACATGGCATCCTCCCGTTCCCCCGGCAGCGACAAACGTTCTGCCACTGCCCAAAATCAGGAAGCTGAATCTTACGTCAGCCGCACCCCAGCCGCAGCCGTTTCGCAACAGGGTTGTTGGATGGAGTATTTGCGCTTTGGAGTCAAACGAATCTCGATGCCCTATCCCGTCAGCGGGCCGTTCTTAGCATCGAATCACGAAAAGTGGAAATAGGGAGCGAATGGTTAAAAATTCGTAGCGTATGAAGCGCGTTCGTGGCGATATAATGAAGGCGAGAAGGTAGGCGTAGCCAGCCGAAGGATACCGATGGATTTCAGCCAAAGCCGTCACGAAAAGAGTTTCATCGTCTCCACGGTAGATTACGTGTTCAACTGGGCGCGGAAATCGGCGCTTTGGCCGCTGACGTTTGGTTTGGCCTGTTGCGCCATTGAGATGATTGCATCCACGACATCCCGGTTCGATATGGCGCGATTTGGCGCGGAGGTCTTTCGCCCTAGCCCGCGGCAGGCTGATCTAATGATTGTTGCGGGCACAGTCAGCCTGAAAATGGCGCCGGCGCTCAAGCGTGTATGGGAGCAAATGCCGGACCCGAAGTGGTGCATCTCCATGGGCGCGTGCTCGAGCGTAGGAGGGCCGTTCAACACTTACGCGGTTCTGCAGGGAGTGGATAAGATCGTTCCGGTGGACGTTTACATTGTTGGCTGCCCGCCCCGACCGGAAAATCTCTTCTACGGCCTGCTGAAGCTTCAGGAAAAGATTGATCGGATGAGCGTTGATCATCGCTTCCAGCGCCCGACCGACGTTCGCCTGGATGAGAGCATGCTGGAAGAGTTCAAGCAGTCGGTTCGGATCGGCAAGGCGGGAACGCCGGAAACCGTTCAAATTGGGTAGCTTCTCAATCTTGTAAAAACTGAGGTTGAACAGACCGGCCGAGCGGCGCTTTGCCGCAGCCGTATGTAACCCAAACATGGAGGAGG
>JAJYNF010000219.1 GCA_021786455.1 Acidobacteriota bacterium | reverse complement strand
CCCATCCTGCCGACAATCATGATCGTGACCATGTTCCTGATGACCAAAATGACCCCGATGGCGGTGACCGACCCCAGCCAGAAGCGAATGATGATGTTGATGCCTTTAATTTTCGGACTGATGTTTTATCGGTTCGCCAGTGGACTGGTCCTTTATTTTCTGACCGCAAACCTGGTCGGCATTGCCCAGCAAGTTTTTATCAATCGCTTCTTTACGCCGAAAAAGCCACCCCTCGGCGCGCCCAAAGCAGCTTTGGGAAAGGCATGACCTTGACGATATGAATGACGAAACAGCTCAGGCAGGCAGCGAATTTCCGGCTCCAATGGAAAAAATCCTTCGGCAAGTGATTCAGCTTGCCGGCTTTTCGCTCAGCTATGAGATCCGAACCATTCCGCGGGATGATAGCAGCGGAGAGGACGTTCAGTACGTGGTGGATTTCTCCGGCCCGGATGTGTCGCTCTTATTGGAGCGGAACGGCCAGTTGCTTGACGCGTTGGAGTATGTGTTGGTGAGAGCAGCGCGTCTGCCGGCAGAGATTTCCGGAAGGGTCGTTTTCGATTGTCAGGATTGGCGGCGCATTCGCGCGGAGGAGCTTCGCCTCACGGCGCAAATGGCTGCCGAGCGCGTTTTGGCGACGGGAATTCAACTGGCGCTAGCTCCGATGAACGCGCGCGAGCGGCGCATTGTCCATCTGGCCCTGAAAAGCCATCCGGGCATCCGCACGCTCAGTGAAGGCTCCGGCGCGGATCGCCGGGTGGTTATTTTCCCCGCCTCTTCAGCCGACCCCCGCTAGTGTCGTGCGTCTAACGCTTCTTTACCATCGCGCGATGTGGCACGGGCGTGACGCCCGTGTCAAAGCACGCGCAAGATGGCCGTGCCACAAGTGCCGCACCGGCAAGCGACTTGGGACGCACGACACTAGCGCGGTTCCCCCTTGGACCACCGAGGCGACAAGCCGGGTGGCAAACACTCAGGGATTTACCGGGGCGGCTCAGCCATAATAGGTTGGAACAGCACGGGACGCAGAGTGCTCCCATGATGAGAGAGGACACGATTGCGGCGCCAGCCACTCCACCCGGGCGCGGCGGCATCGGGACGGTCCGCCTCTCCGGCCCCCGAGCGGGGGAGATCGCGCGGAACGTTCTTCAACTTCCTCCCCAGCCCCTCGAGGCGCGACGGGCAACGCTCGTGAAGTTTCCTGATCCGGAAGACGGCCGGATTCTCGACGAGGTGGTTGTCACCTACTTCCCTGGACCCCGCTCCTATACGGGGGAGGACGTGGTGGAAATCTCTTGCCACGGCTCGCCTGTCATCCTGTCCTACTTGATGCAATGCTGCCAGGCGCTTGGCGCGCGCGTCGCAGAACCCGGTGAGTTCACTCTTCGCGCCTTCCTGAACGGCCGAATGGATCTGAGCCAGGCGGAAGCGGTCCGCGACCTGATTGAGTCCCGAACGCTTTATCAGGCTCGCGTCGCCGCTCTGCAACTGGAAGGCTCGCTTTCTGCGCGCGTGAAACCAAATCAGGAATCTTTGGTGAACTTAATTGCCACACTGGAGGCGGGCATTGATTTCGGCGAGGATGACATCCCCGCCATGCCATGGGAAGAGATTGGGCAACGGGTGGAAACCCTCCGTCAAGACATCGGGGCGTTGGCAGAAACGTATCGTTACGGCCGAATCGTCCGCGAGGGGTTAACCCTGGCCTTGGCAGGACGTCCCAACGTGGGCAAGTCGAGCGTGTTTAACCGGCTGCTGAACATGGAGCGCGCCATTGTGACGCCGATCCCTGGGACCACACGCGATTTGATCTCGGAGACAGCCACGCTGGACGACATCCCTATTCGGTTCGTGGACACCGCCGGAATCCGCCCGGCTCAAGATGAAGTTGAACAGATGGGTATCGAGAAAAGCCGCCAAGCGATCGCCGACGCCGACGTGCGGCTTCTGGTGCTCGATGTCTCGGAGGCATGGCATGCCGAGGATTCTGAACTCATTCTTCAGATGTGCCGCCTCGGGCCGTCGGTCATCGTGGCTAATAAACGCGATCTCCCGATCCGGCTGGCCCGTTCGGCGATTGAGAAAGCCGTCCTGTCCTGCCAAGCGAGCTCATCGCCCGCCCCGTCTATCATATATACGTCGGCCAAAACGGGGGAGGGATTCGAGGAGCTAAGGGACCATATCATTTCCGCCGTCACCGGCAAACAAGGCCAAACGGCAGAGGGAGAATGGCTGACCAATGCCCGGCACTACGAGGTGATCCATCAATCGCTCCAGGCGCTCGAGCGAGCGCAGCAGGCGGCTGCGCAGCGTGTCCACCACGAAATGATCTTGCTGGACCTCTACGACGCGCTCGGCCGACTGGGGGAGTTGACGGGCGCAACCGATGTAGAAAATATCCTCGGCGTTATTTTCTCAAAATTTTGCATCGGCAAATAAATTCGTAGTGCCGCGGAATCAATTTCCTGGTGGCGCTGCGTCGTCGGAGCGAAACCGCCAGCCCGCTCGTATGCGACGTAGGATGGCATCCAATTCGCGCATTCGCATCGCCTTGGCGACGGCTCCAATCACCAACAATCCGACGGCCGCCGCCGGAACCAGCACCGCCAACGATCCCGCCATGTTCTTCCACGGCACGCGCCCTTCCAGCCATTGCGCCAACGCGAAACAGGCTATGCCTCCGGCCGCTGAGGCAAAACCAATCTTGAAGAAAAAGACCCACACCACCGAAACTCCTCGATTCCGCGTGCGCCCGCTGAGTAACACGAAAAGCACTACGGCGTAAACTGCAATTCCGATCGAGCTGGCCAGGGCCAAGCCACGGTATTGCATTCGCGCGGCCAAATAGGCGTAAAGCGGAAGATTCAAGAACGTGATGGCCGTCCCAACGATCGCAGGCGTGAGTGTATTGCGGGTCGCGTAGAAACCCCGGGCCAAGATGCTCTGGGCCCCCCAAGCAAACATTCCCAGAGAGAAAAACGCCAGCGCCGCCGCCGTAGCATTGAAATCGGTGGCACGTAACCGCGTGTCCGAAAATACGAAATAAACCAGAGGGCGGTTCAGAGCGATGGTCAATGCGGAGATCGGAACCAAAAGGAAAAGAAGGCCGCGCAGGGTATCATTAAGCAGGCGGTTGAGTTCCTCGTGGCGCTTCTCCGAGTAGAGCTGAGCGAGAAACGGAAAGGAAGCCACGCCCACCGCCTGGCCAACAACGGCAAGCGGAACGCGCATCAGCGTCTTGGCGTAGCTCAACCAGGTAATGGAACCCTGCGCCAGATAAGACCCAAACCAGCGAATGATCCAATCGTCCGTAAAGACCAGCGACAACGCTAGCATAATCGGAATGGAAAGCTTGACGAAGAGCCGGAAGCCGGGATGCCGAAGGTCGAAATTGGGCGAGAAGCGGGCTCCCGCGCGTCGCGCGCCATAAATCTGCAAAAGAAAATTACCGCTGAGGGCTCCTACAAGTACGCCCACGGAAAATCCTGTGATCCCTATTCGGGAGGCCAGAACCAATCCCCCGCATATAATCGCCAGGTTATAGATCACCGGCGCGAGAGATGGAACAAAAAATTGCGACTTCGCATACTGCACCGCGCTCAAAATTCCACCCAGGTAAAAGCAGAATTGAGCGGGAAGCATGAGCCGAGTCAGAAAGATGGTTTGGGCCATTTCACTCGACTTAAACCCGGGAGCCATGAGGGCCACGATATGCGGCGCCAGAACTTCTCCAGCCGCCACGAGCAGGATTAGCGCCAGGCCCATCACCGTGATGACCGTGGAGAAGACGTGCCAGCCTTCCTCTTCCTTGGCGTCCGCGAGCTGCTTGGCGAAAACCGGAATGAAGGTCACGCTGAGAGCTCCGCCGGCCACCAGGTAATTCAAGAAGTCCGGTAGCGTAAACGCAGCGTTGTAAGCGTCCGTGGCGGCGTTCGCCCCAATTTCATGCGCGACCGTCCATTGCCGGAAGAACCCCAACAAGCGGCTAGCAAGCACTCCCGCCATCACAATGCCGGCCGAGAGCAGCACCTTCCGGTTTAACGAGGAACTCGCCATATCTGCCGCTTGGAAGGTTTATCACGATTGGTGGTTATTTCACCAGCCGTCGTGTTGGCGGGAGGGGCCGCGATATCTGTCCGGTTCGCCTGGCAAGTTTGTCGCCCTCTCGCCCGACGGCAAGCCTTGCGCCACTTCTCACGGGTGAGAAATGGTGGGATAAGGAAACCGAAACCGGCAATTGCGGCAGCGGGCCATTCCGGGTCGTCCGAAAAAGCGCTCATGCCAACGGCGCTTAGACCTTCTAAGATTGGAGCTTCCGCATTGCGGGCAAGCTAACGCCCCCGTTGACCGCGTCGGCGCGGCAACGGACGGCAGCGGCGGAGGCGGTTCGGTCACATGCGGGTTGGAAGAGTTCTCCGAGATGGGAATCAGTCGAAGCCGGAAACAGCGGGCGCAGCGCCGCAATCGGTAGCCGCAACGTTTCGCCAAGCGATAGAAGAAGCCTTGACGAACCGGGTCCGTCTTGGTCGCGCCGCATTTATGGGGGGAGGCCACAAGCTATTATTAACTAGCATAGAAACTCTTAAGCCGCAATCCCCCAACCTATCTTTTCTTTCCGCCCTGACAGGTCA
>JAJYNF010000109.1 GCA_021786455.1 Acidobacteriota bacterium | reverse complement strand
TGTGGTGATGACCGAAAGCCCCGCCGGTCACAGAGACAAGCAAGACACAAACCGTCACTGCCCAAAGCCTTTTCATTTCCACTCCTCGAACCATGAATGCGGCAGGGGGCTGGCATTTGAACTGCCCCGCCATCGTCATGTTTCATCGGCCTTTTGTCAGCGGGACTTGAGCCACGCCTGGAATGGCTTTACATTGCCGTCCGTAGCACGGCCATCTTGGCCGTGACCGGGCGCGGGCTGGACGCCCGTGCCACGCTGGGCATTGTAAAGATTCTTGAGAGACACAACACCAGGTTGGCGATCTCGGTTACAGATGAAAAGCCCACGCGCAAAACCGGTGGCCACCGGCCGTCGCTCCGCCCGGCCAAAAATTTCCGTTCGGCTCCCGCTTTTTTTTGCCGCGGCGTTTTTCGCGCAACGAACCCCGGCGACGCCGCATCTAACCAAGTGCTCGCAAGAAGGTGAAGCGCTCGCGCGAGTGGCCTGCGCCGCGGTTCCGTGACGGTGCTCCCTCAAAGCGGGAGGCAACGCTAGGGATCCAGGCCGCCGCTCAAACCCGTTCGCTCACCGATCACGATTCAAGGGGAGGAAACATGTCCGCGAAAGCTCTCCTTGCCGTGCACGATCCCGCCTGCGTTAAACGTCTCTCTCACATCCTTTCAAACTCTGGAATTCAAACTCAACCCTGCGCGACGGTCAGCGAAGCCGTTCGCGCTCTTTCGGCTGACCGGTCTGACATTGTCTTTTGCCAGCGGCGCTTGCCGGACGGCACGTTTCAAGAGGTCTTGAGATTCGCCGACTCGCATGGCGGCGTGCCGCTGGTTGTTTGCGCGGATTTTTACGACAAAAAGACTTACCTCGAAACCATGTCCCTCGGAGCGTTCGACTACATCGCCTATCCTTTTTCGCGCCGCGACGTGGAATGGATTGTGGCCAACGCGCTGCGCAAATCGCTGAGATTCGAGCGGCTTGAGCTTCACCCCGTCGAGCGCGTCCATCCTCAAACCGTGGGCGGCCCCGCTAACGGGACGCTGGCCCTTTGGAAGTGACAGCCGGGCCTCGTCTGGGAGACCCGAGCAGGAGTTGGAAATTCGCGCGCGCGCGCGCTACCGTTGCGGTAGCATAGGAGTATGCCTGACCCAGCCGCGCGTCCTCCCGCTGTTGCCGGGCGCTTCTATCCGGGCGACCGCCGGGCGCTGGAGCGCGAGCTGGACCGCTGTCTCCGTCAGGAGACCCCTTCGGAACCCGCCTTCGCCCGCGCCCTCGGCTGCGTTGTTCCCCACGCTGGATACGTCTATTCAGGCGCGGTGGCCGGCGCGGTTTACCGGCGGCTGCCCCAGCGCGCGCGCTTTCTGATTCTTGGGCCGAACCATTTTGGTCGGGGCGAGCCGTTGGCGCTCATGTCGGAGGGCGTTTGGCTGACGCCGCTCGGCCGAGCCACCATTGACCGCGAGCTCGCCCGCGCGCTCCGCCGTCACGCTCCTCTTCTCGCCGACGACCCCGTCGCCCACGCTGCCGAACATTCGCTCGAAGTTCAGATTCCTTTCCTGCAACGCCTCTATCCCGCCTTCATCTTTGTTCCCATCGCTATCGGCGTAGTCCACTATGCGGCGCTCGAAGCCCTCGGACATGGCGTCGCTCAATCCATCTCCGGCCTCAAGGACCGTCCGCTCATCGTCGCGTCGAGCGATATGAACCATTATGAGCCGGACGCCCTCACCCGCGCCAAAGACCACGAGGCCATCGAGCAAATCCTGGCCCTCGATCCCCAAGGGCTTTGGGACGTGATTCATCGCCGCGACATCTCAATGTGCGGCTACGGCCCGGTGGTCGCCATGCTCACCGCCGTCCGCGATCTCGGAGCCCGCCAAGCTACGCTCGTCCGATACGCCACCTCCGCCGACGCTAGCGGCGATACGAGCGCCGTCGTCGGCTACGCGGGAATTGTTGTCGAGTAAATGGACCGAATCCCCCGCGCCCTGTTCACCCCTTTGATCCAATGCCGGTCATAGCGTCATTCCCGTTGTTGCTCGAAGCTTTTGTTCAGAGCGACACAAACTGTAGCGGCGATGACCTCATCGCCGACTTCGGCCTCTCGCAAGTCCTCTACGATCTTCACGCCTCGGCGTGAAACAGGCTCTGAGTTGTCCATCGAACTTCTGACATAGGACGCCAGCCCTCTGAAAACTTTTGGCAACCGGGCTCTTGCGCGCCTTTCTGGCTCATTTAAGCCAAATTTGCTCGATTGCGGCCGCCGCGGTGTTTCCCAATCCCCACCCTATCCTTCCCGCTTATGTTATGATCCCGTTGAAGATCGGAGGCTTATCCGGAAACGCAGAGTTGCCCGGAAGATTGGCAACCGGATTGCCGCATATAAAAGCGCAATCGGGCCCAGACGCTGTTTGTCTGGCACGCCAGTGCGTAATGGAGTGTTGGACTAGCCTTTGGCGGACTTTCCTGACTGCGCCAACATGATTTTGTCGAAGCAATCTCGATCCCTGACGCCAAGGTTATTGGTGGCAGGCAGAAACTTCTTGAAGGAGGATCAAGACATGACGAAACGAATCATCGCTTTAACGGGTGGTCTGGCTGTTTCCATCGCCTTAACCGGATTGCCAGCGCTTGCCCAACGAGGGGGCGGCGCGGGCCGTGGCATGGGGGGCGGCATGGGCATGGGGCAGCGTCCAACCGGCGGTTTTGGCCACGCGAACAACCAGAACACGCCGCGCCTGGGCAACCAGCAGCAAGGGTCAATGAGCCGTTCGGCTAACCACGCCCAACAGCCCAACCTTGGCATGAACTCTCCCACGCGCTTGCTTTCGCAGAACACCAAGCTCTCTTCCAGGCTTCAGTCGCTTTTGCCAGCAGGGACGAACCTCGATAATGCGGTGGGGGGATTCAAAAATCTCGGCCTGTTTGTGGCCACGGTTCACGTGTCGCACAATTTGGGAATCCCGTTCGACGTGCTGAAAGACTCTGAACTGTCGCCCGGCGGCAACCTCGGCAAAGCCATCCACACGCTGAAGCCGAACCTCAACAAGAAGCAAATCAAGTTCAACGTCAAGAAGGCGCGTCGCGAAGCCAAGCGTGATCTGAGGGAAACCCGTTCCTAAGCCTCGCCGCGACGGCGTTGCGAGTGGCCGGCCTTTGGCCGCGAGGATGGCGGCAGGCTCCACGGCCCAGACCGGCTGCGCCATCGCCATGCGCGCGAGTCTAAATTAAGACGCCACCGCCCGCGCCGAACAGAGGGTTCAATGTGTTAAAGTTGAATTATGGACGCGGGCTCGATAACGGTCTCGAAGCGCGGACTCGACCGCCTGCGCGCCGGCCACGTATGGATTTATCGCAGCGACTTGACGGCGCCCGACGCTGTCGCGCCGGGCGCCCGCGTCTGCGTTCGTGACGCCAAGGGGCGCTGTCACGGCCAGGCGATTTACAGCAGCCAATCCCAGATTGCGCTGCGCCTGCTCTCCCGCGAGTGCCGCGCCATTGATAAAGCTTTCTTGAGCGCCCGCATCGCCGACGCCGACGCCTACCGCAAGCGGATCGTTCAAGACTCGGAAGCTTATCGTCTGGTTTCAAGCGAAGGCGACCTTTTGCCCTCGCTCATCATTGATCGTTACGCCGGCTGCTTTTCCATCCAAACCTTAAGCCAGGGCATGGAAAACCTCAAAAGCGAGTTGGTGGAGATTTTGCGCGAGCAATTCTCCCCGCAAGCTGTCGTCGAGCGGAACGACGCGGGCGTCCGGGCGCTCGAAGGTCTCCCCCAGCAGAAAGGCGTTGTGGACGGCGAGTTGCCACGCGAAGTGGTAGCCAAGATGAACGGAATGAAGTTTGCCTTCGACCTGCTCGGCGGGCAAAAAACCGGTGGATTTTTGGACCAGCGGGAGAATCAAGCGGCGGCGCGCCATTACGCCCACGGCCGCGCCCTCGACGTCTTTGCCTATAACGGAGGCTTTGCCATCACGCTCGCGCCCCAATGCGAGTCCGTGGTGGCCGTCGAGACTTCCGAGGAGGCGCTCGCGCTCGCGCGGCGCAATCAGGAATTGAACGCCTTAGCCAACCTCGACTGGCGCGCGGCCAACGGCTTTGACTTCTTGAAGGCTGCCGACCAGGCGCGGGAGCGATTTGACACCATCGTGCTCGATCCGCCGCCCTTTGCCCGCGCCAAATCGAATCTCGAAAGCGCGCTGCGCGGCTACAAGGAGCTGAATCTGCGCGCGCTGAAGCTTTTGAACCCGAGCGGTTATCTGGTGACTTGCTCCTGCTCGTTTCACGTCAGCGAGTCCGATTTTCTCTCCGCCATCGCCGACGCCGCGCTCGACGCACGCCGAAGCGTCACCGTCGTGGAACGCCGCGCTCAGGCCCGCGACCACCCAATTCTGCTTACTGTTCCGGAGACTCATTACTTAAAATGCCTCATCCTTCGCGTGATCTAAGCTGGACGGACCGGACGTTGCGGCGGGGCTCGGCGACCCTTGCCTCCCTGTCAGTTCTTCTTCTTGCAGCAAGTGGCGCCCCTGCCGCCGCCCAAAAGACAAAGACGGCAAGCGCGCTCACATTGCAAATTTCCCTGACAATCCCGGTCATAACCGCGCCACATCCCGCTCAGGCGCAGCTCGAATTCAAA
>JAJYNF010000155.1 GCA_021786455.1 Acidobacteriota bacterium | reverse complement strand
CCGGCCGCGCCACAACCACGCGCCGGTCGAAACGTCCTGGGCGCAATAAGGCGGGATCCAGGACGTCGGGGCGGTTGGTCGCAGCGATTAGAATCACGCCTTCGTTCGACTCAAAACCGTCCATTTGCACCAGCAACTGGTTCAGCGTTTGTTCGCGTTCGTCGTGCCCGCCGCCCAGCCCGGCGCCACGATGTCGCCCGACCGCATCAATTTCGTCAATGAAAATAATGCACGGAGCATTCTTCTTTCCCTGTTCGAACAGGTCTCGAACTCGCGAAGCTCCAACCCCCACAAACATCTCCACGAAATCCGAGCCCGAGATCGAGAAAAATGGCACATTGGCTTCGCCGGCAATGGCGCGCGCCAGCAGGGTTTTGCCCGTGCCCGGGGGACCGACTAAAAGGACCCCTTTGGGGATGCGCCCTCCAAGTTTTTGAAACTTCTGGGGCTCGCGCAGAAATTCGATGATTTCCTGCAATTCTTCCTTGGCTTCCTGCACGCCCGCCACGTCCTTGAAGGTCACTTTTTTCTGCTGGCTCGAGAGCAACCGCGCTCGGCTCTTGCCGAACGAGAGAGCCTTGTTGCCTCCGGATTGCATCTGCCGCATGAAAAGAATCCACAATCCAATCAGGATGATGATGGGAAGACCGTTGATGAGCCACGTCATCCAGGTGCTACCAGAATCGCTCTTGATGTTCACCGTCACGTTCTTGTTCAGCAAGGTATTGTAAAGGTGGGGATAGTTGGTGGGGACCGTCGTGTCGAATTTGGTGTTGTTCTTCTTAAGGGTTCCTGTGACGTCAGTCCCATTGATTGTCACGGCGCTCACATTCCCATTGTTAACCTGGTTCATGAACTCGGTAAAAGTGTACTGGGCAGCGCCTCCTCCGGTGCTGGACCGCACCACAGCCCAAATCAGAAGCGCCGCGACCGCCATGACAATCCAGAAAATGATGTTCTTAACCGTCGAGCTCACTTTGCTATCTCTCCTGCCGCGCACCGCGGCGAGCTGGCATTCCTTCGCCTCTTATCCCTTTAGACGGCATCTTTCAACCCGAAGTGCCAAAATTTTGGGTCTTCGCCTCAAATCACGGCAACGGTTCCGCAACCCGCCCTGAGCGGTTAAGGCACACAGCCGGGGCGCTGAGTTCCTTCGGGTCATTGGCGCACCGCGATGAATCGGAGATTTCGGTAGAGGCCGCTACCGTCGCTAAGGCCATAACCGACCAGAAATTTATGCTGAGTCTTAAATCCCACGTAATCCCGGCGCACATCCATCTTGAGTTCGTCCGTTTTCTCAATCAGAGTTGCCGTCCGAACGGAGCGGGCCCCTTGGAGTTCGAGGGACCGAACAAGGTGGTCGAGGGTTAGCCCCGATTGGAGAACACCGTCAACCAGGAGCACATCCTTGCCCGCCGCGTCGAACTTGGGAATGTAGTGGATGGATCGCACCGGAGCCCCGCCGGGCGAAGTCTCATCGCGGATCTCGGCTCGCACAAACTGGCAAGCGACAGGAGACTTGATATGCCTCACCAGATCCGCCATAAACATGAAGCAATTCTCCAGCACGCCCACCACAACGAGCGGCTTCCCCTGGTAATCACGCTGAATTTGGCGAGCTATGTTGCGGACACATTGGGCAATTCGGGCAGAGCTGAAAACGATCCGAAGGCCACTACTTGTAGGCGCCTTCCCCTTTGGGGCCGCCGCCCGCTGCTTGCTGGGCCGTAATTTCCGTGCTTGGTTCATCGCTTCAATCGTGGGCTACGGCAGGGAACACCCTTTCTGCAATCTCCAGACGCTCGCCCTCATGCGGTCGGATTGCAACCTCTTGCGACGGCGGAAATCCCCTCACCCATAGAATCCCTTTGGGCCCCTCGAGCACAGGCCATAGCGCGCGTTGGGTAGAAGGAATTCCGGCCCGTCGAAACAGCTCCTTGAGCTTCTCCGGCCGGTGGCTGCCGGCGGGTTGATATTGGTCGCCCGCGCGCCAGCTCCGCAGGACCGCCCCAGAGGCAACTTTTCTCGCGTCTAGCGCCCACTCCCCACGCTTATTATATCCCCTTTCGTGGGGCGGGGGCTGAACAATTTTGAACTCGAAAACCGCGCCCAGCTCTGGGACATCAACGGTCCCCGGAAACTCCACGGCATAGCTGAATACCCGGTAAGGGAGTTCGACCGAAACGGGAGAAAAGATGAGCCAACCGAACTCCTTGCGAACCTCCATGCCCGACGGCAGGAGGATTTTGCGCCCGCTTTGCGCTTCGGCTGCCAGGCGACGTACCTCCTCGATATGTCCGAAGGTTACATTCCGGAGCGTCCCTTGCACCCCCTGGATAACCTGGCGAAGCGCGCGGCGGGCAATAGCAGGATGGAATTCTGCGAGAGCTCGCGCCGGTATCTTCTCGCTATCGCCCTCGCGCACCCGCCATGCTTGGGCACGTTCCCGCGCCTGTTCTTCAAGAAACGCTTCGTCATCCCTCGCGCGGGATGACAGCTCCCCTAGAAGGCGGATAATTTCCGGGCAGTATTCGCCTTCAATCAACGGCAGCAGCTTACGCCGAATCTTGTTGCGTTTAAGACTCACATCTAAATTCGTCGAATCAACACGGCTCTCGAGTTCTCGCGCGGCCAATTCCTGCTCAATCATCGAGCGAGTAACATTGAGGAAAGGTCTCACAATTTTCCCGTCGAGGCTCGGATAAATGCCGCCCAGACCGCGCATCCCGGTGCCGCGAAGGAGCCGTAAGAGGACGGTTTCCGCCTGGTCGTTTGCCGTATGCGCCGTAGCAATTTTGTCCACTTTGTGTTGGCCAATCAGAGCATAAAAAAAACGATACCGGAGTTCGCGCCCCGTCGCTTCAAGATTCCTTCGACGTTGGCAGGCAATTTCCGCGACCCGCGCCCCACTGTGAAAAAGCGGAAGCCCTCGACCCCGGGCCACGCGGCGGACAAACCGTTCGTCCTCGTCTGATTCCGCGCCCCGAAGATGGTGGTTGAAGTGGACGATGGCAAGTATCAGGCCGGTTTCGTGCGCGAATTGCGACATAAAGTCGAGCAAAAGAACCGAATCGGGTCCTCCCGAAACCGCGACCCCCACTCGCTCGCCCGGCTGGAAGAGTTGGTTCCTCCGCATTTCGAGCGCCCAGCGTAAGTAATTTTGGCTTCTGACTCCCATGAGTCTCGCGTCTCACCGCTTGCATTTTAGCATTGTGATGGGCCGTCGGCGGGCAAAGGCCGCTGCGTTATATTTTTGGCATTGCCCTCACACGTGATAAAGTCACGAGGGTTATAGGACGCTGTGGTATTGGTTCCAAATCTTGCGGCGTAATCACAAACATTACAGGAGGAAAGGACCATTTTATGCAGGAGAGGATCATTGGTTTTGATAAGGGCAAGCGCGCGGCGTTAGGAAAGATGATCGGCATGGGCGCGGCTTGGACGGCGGCTGATCTCTTACTGCCCGGCAGAGCCTCAGCGGCTCAACACGCAGGCATCGCGGCCCATCAACCTGGCGTTTTTAACGTGCGCATGTTTGGAGCGGTGGGGGACGGCAAACATCTCGATACCCCAGCCATCAACAAGGCGATTGAAGCTGCGGCCGCGGCTGGCGGCGGCACGGTCCTGGTTCCGGCGGGAACGTATTTGTGTTTTTCCATTCACTTGAAAAGCAACGTATCGCTCTACCTCGACCCAGGCTCGACCATCCTGGGCGCCACGCCACCGGTTGGCGGACCCGGTTACGACCCGCCGGAGCCCGGTCCGGGCAATCATTATGAGGATTTCGGCCACCGGCACTGGCACAACGCCCTCATTTGGGGCGAGGGGCTGGAGAACGTTTCGATTCTTGGCCACGGGCTGATTTACGGCAAAGGCTTGCTGCGCGGCACGGGAATCGGAATGCATCCCATGGGAAAAACTCTGCTGCCGTTCAAGTACCCCATGGAACGCAAGGGGCATCCTCTTGAGCCCATTCCGGTTGCGGGGCAAGGCGACAAGTGCATCGCCCTCAAAAATTGCCACAACGTCATTTTGCGCGATTTCTCGATTCTGCACGGCGGGCATTTCGGGATTCTCGCCACCGGTGTGGACAATCTGACGATTGACAACCTGCTGATTGACACCGAGCGTGACGGCATGGACCTTGACTGCTGCTGGAACACGCGGGTAACGAATTGCACAGTGAACGATCCGTACGATGACGGGATCTGCCCAAAGAGTTCGGACGTGCTCGGCTATCCGCGCCCGACCAAAAACCTGACCATCAGTAATTGCTTCGTGACCGGCGGCTTCGAAGTCGGTTCGGTGTACGATGGAACGTGGAAACTGTTCCCTGAAAACGCCGGCGTAAGGTTCCATGGCCGGTTTTTCCGAGTTCCGCGCAACGGCCGCTTTAAGTATGGCACCGAGTCCTACGGTGGCTTCAAAAACGTCACCATCACCAACTGTGTCTTTGAGAACACCACGGGGATGGCGCTCGAAACGGTTGACGGAGCGCACTTGGAGGATGTCTCCATCTCGAACGTCACGATGCGGGATGTTGGCGTCGCGCCGATCTTCATGCGTCTGGGCAGCCGAATGGATGCTCCTCTCTACCAAAGGCACAGTCCGCCCAATACGCCGGTCGGCAAGCTGCGCCGCGTCAACATCAGCAATCTCGTCGTGTTCAACACTGCGGGGCGCTATGCCTCG
>JAJYNF010000302.1 GCA_021786455.1 Acidobacteriota bacterium | reverse complement strand
TCGGAATCTTTCCGCGTGCCGCTCAGCGCCGGCACGGCGTCGTGCCGCGCCACAATGATATAAAGCGGCCGCGCGGTGTTCAGGTCGCGCAAAAGCTCGCGCCGCCATCCTGGCAGCCTCCAGGTGGCGATCAAGGCCAGGTTCCACACAAAGCGCGTCGGCGGTTCGTGATCGCTTAGAAAGTAAATTAGCGGTTCGTTGCCCCATACATAGACACCGGTCGGCGGGGCGGGATGTCGGCGCAGAAATTCGACGACGCGAAGCAGGTCATGAAAATCCTCGGCCGGGCCAGGCCACGCATAGTTGGCATAGAATGGCTCGGGACCGTGTAGCCATTCACCGAACGCTTTGTAGTTCGCCGCCACCCGCATGACCGGTCCGGGCAGAGTCAGAGCGACCAGGTCAGCGAAAGCGAGCCAGACCAGTGGTGACGCGAGCTTCCATCCGCGCCGACGGAAAACGGAGGCAAGGCCCTGAGCCCCGGCATAAATCTCCATTCCCAAGTAACCCCAAATCATGGCGAAAAAAGGGTAACAGGTTTCAAAGTAGTACGGCTGAAATCGAACTTGAATTGCCAGCGCCAAGAACCCCGAAGCGGCGCCAATCCAAGCGGGAGCCAGTCTGTACGGCTGGCGGCGCTTCCACGCCACCAGGGGCGCGACCAGTGCCGCCGCGATACTCCACCAGCCGAGCCACTTGCCGATCGCCCAAAGGCGACCGATGGACGAATGCGTGAGGGCTGCCTCCGCGTAGCGTGGAAGAACCTGTGTATTCTCCTGCCAAAAGGCTGGCCATGAATGTGACAATGCGAAGTAGCCCAGCACGGCTGCCGAAAGGGTGCATGCGCCTAGAGCGAATTCGCCCAAGCAAGTCAGCCATTTCAGCCGCGTCAGGCGAAAACTCGGCCCGCCGCCCGAGGGCAGCTCCATGCGGCTCGGCCACTCCAGGAAAGGGGCGACCAAAACAAGAGGAAGAAAAGCCACCGCATTGTACTTGATCCAAAAGGCCGCCGAAAAAAACATGCCCGAGGCCAAGGCCCGAAAAAAGGACGGCTTCCGTTTGTCCCCCATTAGGAAGTAGCTTGCGAAAATGCAAGCCATGAGAAAAGTCTCCGCCTGCGCGGCATCCCAGTAACCGGCGCGGAGGTGCCAAACCGCATTCGCGAGGGCAGCGAGGAATCCGGCTGCGCTCCCCATTGTCCTTTCAGCAAACCGAAAGATTAAAAAGGAAATGGCAGCAAGCCATAAAATGTCCACCAAGCCCACACTCAACATTTTCTGGCCGAAAATTCGAACTATCAGCGCGAAGATGAAGAAAATTCCCGGTGGCTTGTTATCCCAAAGGTTTCGGTACAGAGCCTTCCCGTGGAGTATTCCGCGACCCAGGACCGCAAAGGTCGCTTGGTCTCTTCCGATGGGATAGCTGATATTCGGAATCGCCGCCAGAATCACCACGGCCAGTGTGGCCGCAAGCCACAGGCGCGAGGCTCTCAGTGACGATAACCCGGAAGGCGGCGAGGAATTGCTCATGAGGACGCCCGGCCCGCCGGGCGAAGCCGGTAGATTAGGAAATTCCGCCCTGGCCGGACCTCCTGGTAATCGTCTTGGAGAATGCGAGCCAGCCCCGGATATTCGCGCAGGTATTGCGCCGAATCGAGCGGCGTGTAGGTGATGCCATAAATCGCATCATGGCGGGCAACGATAATGAATCGTGGCGGCGAGTGCTCGAGATCCCGGACTAACTCCTGCCGCCACGACTCCGGCCCCCACGCCGAAATGAGAGCCAAATTGGTGACAAATCGGTTCGGAGGCTCCTTGTCGGCCAAGTAATAAATCAGCGGCGCCGTCCCCCAAACAAAAATCTGGTCGTTAGCTCCGGCATATGTCTTGATGTATCGGATCACCCGTAACTGGCTTCGCAGGTGCTCCACCTTTTCCGGCCACCAATAATGCTCATACGATTGTTCTGGATTGTGAACCCACGCGAAAAATCCCTGGGCCTGCTGAATCCAGGTCAGAGCTAAACGCGGCAGGGGAAAATAGACGATGTTGGCGAAGGCAACCCACAACAGGACTCGCGCCAGGGTCATTTTCCGGCGCCTCAGCTTCGTTGAGAACACGCGAAATTCTGCCCACAGCGCCACGGGGACGTAGGCGCAAATCATGGCTACGAACGGCAGGCAGGTTTCAAAATAATAGCTGTTGAACCTCAACTGCGAAGTGGTCACCAGAAAGCCGGTGAGGGCTAAAAGGAAAATCGGCGCTAGCCGACCGAGTTCACGCCGCCACCAGGCGACGGCGAGGGCGATGGCTACGGATGCTTCCACCCAAGGACGCAAATTGATGCTGATCGTGCTGAGGGCCCATACTCCGTATTCCGGCTTACGTTCCAAAATCATGGCCGCGTACCGAGGCAGCACTACCAATTGCACCTGCACGAACGCGCGCCAGACGCCGTTGAGCCAAAAATAGCCAAGCGGAAGCACGACCGTAGCCATAAACCCGGCCGATAAGACGGCCACACGCTTAAACCAGGTCTTCCAGGGAAGGGTCAGGCTCAGGCGCCAGGGTTTTGCATCCAGGCGGGTGGTATCAAGATACGGAAGAAAGAACCCCGGCACCAGAAACAGGCCGGCGTTGTATTTGATCCAAAACACGGCTCCGAACAAGACGCCCGCCGCGGCGTGCCGAAGCACCGTCCCTCGGTCTTTCCTCATGAGCAGATAATCGGCGATGAAGACCAACAGGACGATAAAAGTCTCCGGCTGGGCGGCGCTCTCGTAGTCACCGTGCTCGTGCCACAGCGTGTAGAGAACGGCAGCCATCAGGCCCGCGGGAGCGCCGAGATAGCGCTTCGTAAACCGGAATATGAAGAAACCAATGACCACGAGATAGAGAACATCCACCACGCCGATCATCCACATGACTCGCCCAAAGATGCTCACCAGCGGCATGTAGAGGTAGTAAATCCCCGGCGGCCTGTTGTCCCAAAGGTCGCGGTACATCTGCTTGCCTTTCAGCAAACCGGTTGCAATCACGCAGTGGGTAGCCTGATCGCGGCCGATCGGATAGCGGAGGCTCGGCAGGGCCAAGAGGAACACGGTGGCCAACGTCAGCAACAGCCAGACATGGGACTTCTTCTCGGACAGGCCCTCGGCGGCGGGCGGCGCAAGCTCGGCAATAATAGACGGGTCTTGTTCCATATGAGTCAGCGGCCACTCAGGGCACAAAAGGTAGAACTTCGGAGGGGCAAGCGAAAACCTTTAATGCAAGTCCGGCCCCCAAATCTTCCAAATGGACGGGATGTTCAGGGTCAGGTTAACCAATCCATCCGCCGCAATCCCCACGGCCGCGGCGCCGAGAAGTGGAAATCCAACCCCAAAAAGGCTAAGGGTCAGCAGCCAATTCAAAGCCGCCCCCGGAGCGCAAATCAGTTCGTAGCGCGCCAGCCGCCTGGCGAAGGGGCCTGCCGGACAGCGAGAAAACGTGAACAGCCAATTGCCAAAAAAGTTATATACGATCGCGAGTTCAATCGCCGCCGCGGCCGCGGCGGCGAGAGGCCATCCTGCCTTTACGGCCATCACATCAAGCGCGCTCAGGTTGACGACGGCACCCGTCAGACCCACCAGCGTGTAGCGCATCCACTTACGCAACTGCCCGGTGCTCCATGCCAGGCGCGCCAGGTGCATCAGATACTCGGCGCACTCCCGGGCACCGAGCTTCGACCGACCCTGCTCTCGTTTTTCGAACAGGTAAGGAACTTCACACAGCTTGCCGATTTTCCCCTTGCCGACCACCTCCAGCAAAATTCTGAAGCCGATCGGGGTGAGTTCCGCTCCCTCGATCGCGCGAGCCCGGACAAGAAACATTCCCGACATGGGGTCGGTCATTCCCGAAAGGCGAAGGGGCAGAACCGTGGCGGCCAGATGCGTCGCCGCCGCGGAAGCCACCCTCCGCCACCAAGGCCAGCGGAGCGATCCGCCCCCGCGACAATAGCGGCTGGCCACCACCAGATCAGCCTGGGTCCGTTGCATGGCATCGGCCAGCTCCGCCAGAACCTCGGGAGGATGCTGCAAGTCGCCATCCATTACCCCAAGTATGTCGCCGCGCGCTGTCGCCCAACCGTCCACGACCGCCGTGGCCAGGCCTCGCTTTCCCTTGCGGCGAAGTACCCGCACTGGCAATTCGTTTTGAAGGGATTCTGCCTTTTCGGCCGTGCCGTCGTCGCTCTCATCGTCCACTACAATCAGTTCAAATTCGTCCCCATATTTCCACAGAGCAGCGGCGGCGCGCCGCAGAGTTTGTTGAACCGATTCGCTCTCTCGGTACGTCGGAATGACGATGGAAATCATAATAAGTACCAGCCAACCCTGCTACGGATCCTAATCTCGACTAGTCCAGAGAGAGTACGGCGGACCTTCTGCCGCCGACCGATTCCTCGCGTTCCAAGGGCCAGTTGGCATACCGTCGGGGTCTATCATTCGTTGGGATCAAAACTCCTGGATTAGGGAGGAATGTTAATCCCCTGTTGCCGGGCCGAGCGCCCGGACCTGACCTTATGAGGGTTCTTCCAAGTGATTCCTTAGAGCACGTGTCCTTTCACATTTCAGGTTTCTACTTTATCGAGCGAAGATATTCTAATTCCGCCGATGGCGCTTCACCAGAGATTCTGTTTTTCGAGACTCCCTACCCAAACTC
>JAJYNF010000319.1 GCA_021786455.1 Acidobacteriota bacterium | reverse complement strand
CAGGATTCGTGTGCAGGTGAGAAGCGGCAAGTTTGTGGATCGAGTGCGGGCCGACGCGAAACGGGTCTAACAATCGGCAAACGTCGTGGCGGTAAACCATCCAACTGGGGTCGCGAGAAAAACCGACGGGTCCGCTGAGCAAGCGCGAGGGGTAGATCCGCAATGATGAGTCGGTCCTATGGGCCGAAAAGGTCGAAAGCCAGCGCGGCGTGCATCGTGGCGCTCGTCGCGACGCTGATCCTCACCCCGATGGCTGCTGCGCAGAAGGCGATTTCGCGTCCCGGCACCGGCGTCGCACCATCGCTTCAAGAACTCCGAACGCAGGCTGAGCAAGCCTCCCGTAAAGGTGAAACGCCTGCCGCCATTCGACTTTACCTCGAGTCCCTACAAATCCAGCCGAAGTGGCCGGACGGATGGCGGAACGTTGGAATTTTGCTTGCGCAAGTGAAGGACTATCCGCGGGCGATTATTGCCTTTGGGAACTTCATCCAGTTACAACCCAAGGACGGCTCAGGCTGGGTCCTGCGCGGGCTGTGCGAATTTGAGCTGCGCCGTTTCGCGCAGGCGCTCGACGATCTTCAGGAGGGAGCCCATCTGGGATTGCACAATGCGGCCCTTGAAAAAGTGGCGACCTACCATGCCGCGCTGATTTATATACAAAAGGGAAACTTTTACGTAGCTACCCGCCTCCTGACTCATCTGGCAAGAGAGGGAGTGGACTCCTCCAACATCATCGCCGCCTTTGGCCTCGCCACACTGCGAATTGCCTGGCTGCCGGGCGAGTGGGCCAGTGCCGAACAGAAAGCACTGGTCCTCGCAGCCGGTCAAATTGCTCTCGATGCCGTCTCAGCGCCACCCGCGAAGATTATTTCTGATTACGAGGCTTTGATTCAGAGGTTTCCGCGGGCGCGCGGACTGCACTACGCCTTGGGCAATTACCTTATGTACCAAGCTCAGTATGGATCGGCCCTAGCACAAATGAAGGCGGAGCTCCAACTCGATCCAACCGATACAATGGCCTTACTCCAGGCAGCGATGAGCGAACTGCAGCTCGGGCATCCTCATCAGGCGCTCCCATACGCGGAAAAAGCCAGCGAGATCGCTTCAAAGCTATTCGTAGTCCACTATACGCTGGGGTTAACGTTTTACCACTTGAACGAAATTCCACAGGCACTTAAAGAATTGAAGGCGGCGGTGAGGCTGGCGCCGAATAGTCCCCAGGCTCACTATGCCTTGTCACACGCCTATCTGAAAGCCGGGGACCAGCCGGCGGCGTTACGTGAGGGCGCCCTTTTCGCGAAATTGAAGCAAGAACCGACGCCGGCGACCACCTTCCGCTTTCGGAATCGGAAACCTGCGCCAAGCACCCCAACCACCGCGACGGCCCTGGATTCCCAGGCACTTAAAGCCACTTTCACTCAAGCGGAACAGGACTTGCGCGAAGCCCGGTATGCGCAGGCGGAAGCAGGCTTCCATCAAGCCCTTAAGCTCCAGCCCAATTATCCTCCGGCATATTGCGACCTCGGGGTCGTTTGCCTGCGCACGAATCGAATCAATCAGGCCATCCTCTATTTTCAGACGGCGCAGAAGCTGGCCCCGAAACTGGCTGGCATTAATCTCGACCTGGGTCTGGCCTACTACCAGAAGAGAGACTTCCCAAAGGCCCTTCCTGAGTTTTCAGCCGTCCTCCAGTCTGATCCTCACAACCTGCAAGCCCGTTATTTGAATGATTCGTTGTCAAGTACTTTTTTTATGATTATTTCGCGGGAGGAATTTCGACTGCGCGCAATAATAATTAGGGTATCGGTTGAAGGTAAAGCCATTAGGGCAGGCCGATGTGGCTGGACGGTTGTGGCGCGTGATGGGGTTTATTCGACGTAGAGCCGCGGCACGCGCCGGCCAATCGAGCACAGAATTTCGTAAGGAACCGTATCGAGCTGCGCGGCGATTTGAAGCGCGGTGATGGAATGATGTTCGGATTGACCGAGAAGAATAACCTCGTCGCCCACTTCGACGCCTGGAATGTCGGAGACGTCGAACAGGCTGAGGTCCATGCTGATGGCTCCGACAATGCGCGCCCGTCGGTCCCGGATGATGCCATGGCCGCGGTTGGAAAGCGCGCGGCTCAGCCCGTCGGCATAGCCCACGGGGACCGTGGCGATGCGCGAAAGACGGCGAGTGTGGAATGCGCCGCCATAGCCGAGCGGCGTGCCCACCGGAACATCCTTGAGGAAAACCACGCGCGACCTGAAGGAGAGAATCGGTTCAAATGCGGACAAGTCGGGCGGCGGCTGGCCGGGGAGCGAAACGATGGGCACGCAATAACCATAGAGCAGCGCTCCAACGCGCGCCATGTTTTCGTCGGGGGAATGCCGCTCGGTTACCAGGGCGGCGCTGTTTGAAAGATGAATCCATTCGGGCTCGACGCCGAGAGAGCGTAATTCCGCTAGGCCGCGATCAAAGCGAGCGAGCTGCTCTTCGGTTTGCGTGGCCACGCGATCTTCCGCGGATGCGAGGTGGGTAAAGAAGCCCTTGAGTTCCAGGCCGTCGAGTTCCCGGTAACGCTCAACGAAAGCCCGCAGGCGGTCAGGCGGCAAGCCCAGCCGGCCAAGCCCCGTGTCGAGCTTGAGGTGAAACTCGACGGGCCGTCCGTAGCGCCGCGCGCAGGCGGCGTAAGTGTCAAGCCGGACGGTAGAGGAAACGGAAGGCGTGAGGCGATACTCCAGGAGGTCGGCCGGATCGCTCATGTAAAGGCCACCCAAGAGCAAAATCGGAAGCTCCAGGCCGGCCTCGCGCAATTCAATGGCCTCTTCCACCGTGGCAACGCCAAGGGCATCCACGCCAGCCGATGCCAGTTCCCGCGCTATCGCTACGGCCCCGTGCCCGTAGGCGTCGGCTTTGATTACGGCCATGACCTTGCGCCCGCCCGCCAGCGCCCGGACGCGCTCAAAGTTGCGCCGCAGCTTAGCCAGAGAAATTTCCGCCCAGGTCGGACGCAGCAACTTAACCGTAGGGGCCGTCACGGGCATGGAATGAATTATGAATCAGGAAGGCAAAATTAGGAATGGAAAAAGGGCATCGGCAGAAGGTTATGTTTCGTCCGCGTCAGGAGTCCGGGAAAGGTTTTCGAAACGGACGAAAGGTCTAAGGAAAACAATGGGGATTTCACCTGTGGGCCCATTGCGCTGCTTGCCAATGATGAGTTTGGTTTCTACGCCAGCCTCTTCTTCGCCCTCTTCGGCGGCGCGGCGCTCGCGGAAAATGAATATGACGACGTCGGCGTCCTGTTCAATCGAGCCCGATTCGCGCAGGTCGGAGAGTTGCGGCTTCTGGCCAGGGCGCTGCTCGGGCGCGCGGCTTAATTGGGATAGGGCGAGCACCGGGACGTGTAATTCCTTGGCAATGCTTTTCAACCCGCGAGAAATATAGCTCACCTCTTGGGTGCGATTTTCGGGCCGTGCCTGGCCGGTGACGAGCTGGAGATAGTCCACAATGAGCAAGTCCAACCCCTTTTCCGCTTTCAAGCGCCGTGCCTTGGCGCGAATTTGCAGGATGCTCAGGGCCGGGGTGTCCTCGATAAACAGCGGCGCCTCGGCCAGACGTCCGAGGGCCTGGGTCATCTTGCTCCAATCCTCGCGGGTGGTGAAACCGGCCCGAAGGCGGTGGCTGTCAATTCGAGCTTCCGAGCACAGCAAGCGCAGGGCAAGTGATTCCTTGCTCATTTCGAGCGAGAAAACGCCCACTTTTTTACGGTGCTGAATGGCGCCATGGGCGGCGATGTTAAGCGCGAGCGCCGTCTTGCCGAGCGAAGGCCGCGCCGCGATGATAATCAATTCTCCGGGCTGTAAGCCCGAGGTCATATTGTCAAGTTCCTCGAAGCCCGTCTCGACCCCCGTGACGCGGTGGCCACGATCAAAAAGAACGTCAATGGTGCCGAAGCTGCTTTTCACAATTTGGAAAACGTCCATGAATCCGGATTGAGTTTTCTGCTCGGCAATCTCAAAAACCTGGCTTTGGGCGAGGTCAATGAGGGTTTCCGGATCGTCGGCGCCTTCCAGGCAGCGCGAGATAACGTTGTTCGAGGCGTGGATCAGCCGCCGAACCAGCGCCTTCTCCTTCACGATGCGGGCGTATTCGGTGATGGTGGAAGAGAGGCCGATCGGAACGCCGTCGGTGAGCGAGGCCACGGTACCGGCTCCGCCGACTTTCTCAAGCAAGCCGTCGCGCGCCAGTTCCTCCGACAGCGTGACCAGGTCAATGGTCCGGTTCTTCTGCGACAGCTCAAGCATCTTGTCGAAAATGATGCGGTGACTATCGGCAAAGAAGTCGTCGCGAGTCACCAATTCCAGAGCGACGTACAGCGTGCCGTTGTCGAGAAGTACCGAGCCGAGCAGAGCGCGCTCGGCTTCCAGGTTGTGCGGGAAAACTCGCTCGATGGTTTCTGTGGTGGCCATGCTGCGCACTATTCATATTCTATCACCGCGCTTCACCTCAAGCGGAAAGTAGAGCTTGTCTGTGGAATTGCTGTGGATCACGCAAAAAAGTTGTGGAAGACTCGCCCGCCGCGGTGGAAACTTCCCGAGGCTGGGCGAGGATGATATGGCCCCGCAAGCCGGAGGGCATCAGCTTCCTTTGACGCAATGTCCCCAGCGGTCGCAGCCCGCGTCGTTATTGACTCCGTGGTTAACCGCGCCATATAGAAGTTCGCGCGGAAGGTGTGCTAAGCGCTCTCCAAGTCT
>JAJYNF010000145.1 GCA_021786455.1 Acidobacteriota bacterium | reverse complement strand
CAACGAAATCTAGCGGGAACAATAGGCCCGGCGGGCGCGAAGCCCGAGTTTTGGGGGCATTAACGCTGGCCCTGGCGGTTGGCGTTGGATTGGCCACCGGCGCTGTCCCTCGCCGAACATCCTCGAGTCGGGTGGGGGGCGCCTCGGCAGCGTACTTCCACGCTTGGGCATTGCGGCGCAGCCTGGAAGCTCGACCCTTCGGGGCTAGAACCAAGGCGCAATACGAGGCTGTGGCGCGAGCTTTCCGCGCCGCGTACCTTGCCGATCCCGCTTACCGGGAGGCTCCTGCTTCTCTGGCGCTTGCGGCGCACATTTATACGGAAATGGGTCATCGGTTCCGAGATGCAGGCGCTTTTGGAGAAGCCATTCAGACTTATCAAGTCCTCATCGCCAGCTACCCATCGAGCTCGCTGGCTCGCCATGCGCTATTGACCATCGGCGAGATTTATCGGTACGATCTCGGGAACCAACCGGCAGCGCGGAAAGTCTTCGCGCGATTCATCCAGAAATATCCCCAGTCCTCTGAGGCTCAAGCGGCCCGAAATAACCTGAACCAGATGAATGCCACGTTGGCGCAGAAACAGATTGCCACCCCGGCAAGCTTTCTCCGGCCGCCCGTTCCCCAGAGCTTCGACGGCCTCGCCGAGGTGACCGATATCCACGACTGGGTAGGAACCAATTACATGCGAGTGGTCATCGGGGTGCAGCATCGCGTGGACTATGACACTTTCCGCCTGACGCACCCGGACCGGATTGTCTTCGATCTCCATCATGCAGAATTGAGCCCGGCCCTGAAGGTCCGCGTTTTCCCCGCAGAAAACGGCTTCTTACGGCAAATCCGAGTGGGCCAGTTCAAGCCGACCGTTACCCGAGTCGTGCTCAATGTTCGCAAGCTTGATGATTACACTGTCTTCCCTTTGCCCAACCCTTTTCGCCTGGTGGTGGACATTCACGGGCCGCAAGCGCCGCGCAATGCGCCCCGCCAAGAAGAGATGGCTAAATCCTCGCCGCCGACTCGAAAGGAGGCACCCCCATCCGTCGAACGGCTGTCCGAAGGCAGGAAAGCGGCGCAGCATCCTCCCGTCGCGGGGATTGAGACCCACTCGGGAAAGGAAACTCCATCGGCAAGCGCGGCGCCAGAGACAACCAAACCACCGCCGACTGAAGCGGCAAGCTTGCATCGCCCTCCATCCACCCGCAACCCCGAACGCGCCATTCCCGAAGTTCTCGTCCGCCCACCCGCTCCAATCACCGGCACACCGACGCTGGTCCAGGCCCTCGGCCTGAAAGTGGCTCGCATTGTCATTGACCCCGGACATGGCGGACACGATACAGGGGCCATTGGCCCTGGCGGCATCGAGGAAAAAAACATCGTGCTGGACGTCGCGCTGCGGTTGCGTCGCCTGCTTGAGGAAAAGACCGGAGCCCAAGTCTTTATGACTCGCACGACCGATAAATTTGTCCCCCTCGAGGAGCGCACCGCTATCGCCAATCGAGATGACGCGGATCTTTTTATCTCCATTCATGCCAATGCCAGCCGCGACCCCGACGTTCGAGGCATTGAAACCTACTACCTGAATTTCACCACCGACCCCGAGGCGCTGCGTGTGGCGGCAAGAGAAAACGCGACCTCCCAGGAATCGGTCCATGAGCTTTCCGATTTAATCCGCAAGATCGCCCTCAACGAAAAGGTGCAAGAGTCGCAGCAATTCGCCACAGACGTGCAAGACGCCATGGTTCACCACATGGATCGAATCGGAGATCCCGAACCCAACCGCGGCGTCAAAAGAGCTCCCTTCGTGGTCCTTATCGGCGCGGACATGCCGTCAATTCTCTGCGAGATTTCATTTCTGACCGACCCGAAAGACGCGCATCTGCTGCGTGAGCGCGCCTACCTCGATCAGATCGCCGAGGGAATCTATCGTGGCGTGGTCAAATACATGCGAAGCCTGGGAACCATGACCATCGCCGAGCAGGATCGGCACACCGACCCGCCCCACCATCCTCACCCGCACGTCCCGGCTTCACGACGTAAAGAACAGCCCAAAAAATTCTGATATCCTTGAGTCCGTGAGATCAATTCTTTTCGAATGGATCACGGCGTGTGCGGGGTGTCTCGCGGCGTTGGCGATGCCGGCCGGCGCTCAACAGCCGACTTTCATTCAACTGGCGCCCCCGGCCACCTGGCAGATGATTCGTTCGCAACCCCTTCCTATGACCCAACTCTCCCGCTGGGGAGGCATCCCCGCAGTGGACAGGGAATACGGCGTCCAGAAAGCGCAGACGGACACCTACGAGTTCAATGGCGAAAAACTTCTCGTCATCGTCGAAAAGGCGTCGGATCCGACGGCTGCCGCGGGCCTGCTGATGTTCTACCAGACGCCGGGAATGCGTCCCGTACAGGGAATTGCACTTGCCGTGAGAAGTGACCGCGTTGCCTTGATGGTTCGCGGGCGAACCTTCCTCCGTGTGGTCTCTCCCGCAAACGCCTCGCCCGCAATTCACTCGCTGTTGTTGCAACTGGGAGGGCCAGCGCCGAGCCCGGAAACTCTCCATTTGCTGCCCCCGTCGTTGCCTCGTGAAGGATTGATTCCAGGATCGGAAAAATATTTGCTGGGGCCTGAAGCGGCGCGCTACGCCCTGCCTTGGCTTCACCTCTCTTTGATCGGATTTCAAGTTGGCGCCGAAGTCCAGTCGGCTCAGTATGAGCGCCAACAGGTCCGGCTCACCTTTCTCATCATCAGTTATCCCACTCCGCAACTCGCCCAATCCTACCTCGCAGATTTAGAAAATCAGCTTGGCGTGAACCACACGCCGAGTTTGCGTGGCAGGCAGAAGGGGACTTTTGTTTTCCTCGTGCGTTCGCGCCCGCCGGCACCGGCCCTCGCAGAAACCTTGATGCACCAAATGCAAGTCACGGAATCTGTGACCTGGGATCAGCGGCTGCCCCTCGGCGTACCGGTGGACCTCCAGGTGGTGAATCTCATCATGAGCAATGTCGCGCTAATTCTAATTCTTTCCGGCATGGCAGTGCTCACTGGCATTCTGATGGTCGTTCTGGGCCGTATGCTCCCTAGATGGTTCCCACAGTCGGATTGGGCCAGACAAGGTGATGATTCCTTTATCCGCCTGAATCTGCGATAGTAGGGTACTCAGTGGTCCGGAGGCTGCATCCAAGCCAAGCGCCCGCGGGGAAAAAACGGGCAGAAAGTTTCTGCGATTGCGTTGCTTGGCTTAACCGTATCTTATTGCAAATAAAGTACATATATTATCTGCCTGGCCATAGATTTTTCTTGACAAGCCTTGCCTCGATTCATTACACTCCAACCGAGTTTAGATGGCGGAGCGCGTCCGCCATGCTATTCTCCTCTCACGTGCTCACCCGCGGCTTTCGCGCTAGCGCGTTATACCGTGGGTGAGCATTTTTTTCGCCGGCGTAGCTCAGTCGGTAGAGCAACGGTTTCGTAAACCGTAGGTCGGGGGTTCGATTCCCTTCGCCGGCTCCACGTTTTCCTTAATTTTCTTCCAGTTACGCGACATAGATTTCGGATTCACATCACCTGGGGTGCATACGGGGTGCATATTCGTTCGAGCGAGCGCATCGCCGCGACTGCATCCGCTGGCACCGACTTCACATAGCTATTCATTGTTGTTGAGAGATTCGAGTGGCGAAGAATGGCTTGAATCGTTTTGTCTGCCACTCCGAGCTGATAAAGATTTGTAGCGAGCCCGCGCCGGAACGCGTGCCAACCGTGCCACTCAAAGTTGGCTTCCTTGAGTTTGGGTTTGATCTGCCGTTTGAAAACCGGACTGAAGTTGACTGGACCGGCTCCGCATCCTTTGCGAGCGGAAACAAAGATGAATCCCGACGTCGGTCCACCCCTTGTTTGCCGGTGTTTCTCAAGTCGCTAGGCCAAGGGACCAATCAGCGGGATTACGGATTTGCTCCGCTCGGTCTTCGGCTCGCTCACAAAGCGATCCCACACAGACTGGGTAACCCAGAGAGCGCCCTGTCGCAAGTCTTCCCAGAGCAACCCACAGATCTCACTTTTGCGCAACCCGGTGAACGCGGTCGTGTCAACAATCGTGGATAATGGCTCGGGTAGTACTGAGATCAATCGAGGAATGTCCTGGAAAGAATAAGCGCAAGTCTCGGCAAACGCCCTCGCCTTCGGGATCCAAACATCCTGCATGGGATTGATGCCATTGCCCGTGTCCGCCGTCGCCTGCGACGCGCTTGCGCTTGCCGGCTGACGGCTCGCTTCTGATGTCTGACTGGTTTTGATTCCCTCTTCACGTCTTGAACCACCCGCGAAATAGCCATCGGGTGCGCCGTCCAGATCAGTGCGTGCCAATGGTCGGGCATCAACACATATCCGCAAAGCAGGAAACCCAGCCGGCCCCGTGATTGCGTGAGAGCCCTGGCCGCCAGCGCATATTCCGCGTCGGAAAGCGGCGCCAGCGCGCGGCGAAGGTTTACCGTGACAAAAAAGATTCGGTCGGAAGCCCGCAACCGGTGAACCCCCGACACAGATGCATCTTATCACGTGGTCGCCGACGGACCCACGGCACAAAAATCGTGCCGTGGCTACCCGCTTATCTTAACGTATGCATACGATAGGCTTTATAGTACAAAAAAAGGAAAACTCCAAAGTCCAACTCTTATGTCGCGCACCCAAGATAACCCGATGGCTCGATTTTTCGGTTAGAATAAGCGAGAACTCTTGAAAGGAGTTGAGCGACGATAGATCGGA
>JAJYNF010000065.1 GCA_021786455.1 Acidobacteriota bacterium | reverse complement strand
TGTTCCCCTGGTGACAGGTCTCGCAGGTATTTGCCCACTCTATGCATTGCTGGGCATTTCAACGTGGAAACCCAGGGTCACGCCGGTGAGTTCACCTTCACGTGAATCGCACTGAGAGCAGGGGCAGACCTATTGGCGGGGTTATGCCGCTGGGCCTGCCTTGAAGACTGCGCCCCGGACGGAACCGCCGAGCGCGCAGGAGGCGTCCCGCTCGCGGTGCCCGCGAGAAGGAAGAGCACTAGAAAAGGACTGAGCGGAAGAACGAAAAGAGCAAGCAATGCACATTGCCCGCAATGCTTGCGCCGGAAGGATGAATACGAGATCCGCCGGACGCGCGATTTGAAAGGGTTGGCCAACCAAGAAAACAGCTAGCGGACGCGTTTCAGATAGCCCCGCGGATTATAGGTCACAATGAAGTATTCGCGGTCGATATCGGCTTCGAACCGCGTGTCCTCTCGGAGAAATTGCCTTACCGCATGCATCGGCCCGTTAATGTTGCCAAGGCCGTCTCCGGCGCGAAAAACATCACTCACAGTGTCCTCGACGACGAAATATCCCCCCAAGGCAACGAACTGTGAGTATGCTCGAAGGTCCGCCAGGACGTGCTCAGTATTGTGGTCACCGTCGTGGATGACCAAAGCATTCCGGCCTCCTACTATTTCCTGAACGCGGTGCAGTGTTTCATGGGCGCTACTGTCTCCGGTCACGAGTTGAATGCGCGGATGGCGGGGTTGGAAAACTGAATGATCGATGTCAACTCCGATGACTTGGCCGTTGCCCACGATGTCAAGCAAATGAGCCAGGTACAGTGTGCTCCCACCAAATTTATTCCCGATTTCAATGACGACATCCGGGCGGGTTTCGTAAATGATGTCCTGGTACACCCAAGCGTCCAGAACCATCTTGCGCGCCTCCACTCCCATCCAACGCACTCTTTTAAATAGGAGGTCCTTTTGGTATCGGATCATCCACTTTCGGAGGCCATGATTCCACCGGCGACGGTAGGTGCGTTCCATCGGACGAAGCCAGGTGGAGACCTTTTGAAGAAAAGTTCGCGGATGCTCGCGCAGCAACTTGAGGTTGCGGGCAATCCGAGAGGTTTCTCCGCCCGGACCCGACGCGGGCGGTTCCCGAGGGTCATTTTTCGCCACAACGCCTCCTCTTTTCCACGGGTCCCCTTCAGCGCCGGGTTGCGGACTGGCCGAAGGCCGATCTCCCTTGGCCCTGCTTTAGGCCCTGGCTGGCCGGATCGCCCGTCTCCGAATCGCGAGGCTCAAGATTTCAGTCCGCTAGGAGTAGGCTGGGCGTTGGTTGGCCCCAAAGCGCGGTATCGGGATCCCGCCGCTCCCAATTGTACACTTGCTGCTACAAATTTGCTGGTCGTGCCCGGGAATTGTAGACCTTGGGGGCCAGCAGGAGAGGGACTCCACCTCTGCGGGGAGCTGAAATGGAGATTTGACGCGCTTCATCCGCGGGGCCGCGGGGCCAGAGATAACTTTGGGGGGCGCAGCAGGGGAGCCTCTCCGCTAGAAATTCGGCTGATCCAGGACGCCCCCGGGAGACCGCTGAAAGCTGCTGCTGCAGGAAAAACACGGCTGCGCCCCCACCCTGCCGGGATGCAACCGGGGCGGGCACGGTGTACGCCAGCTACTCCTTCTTAAGGACAATGCTGATGTTGGCCCCGCTGGCCTCGTTCACCATGTCCACCTCTGACCCGGACGAGGATATCACGATGCGGTCACGCGTCGTGCCGGTGCTGGGGTCGTAGAGATAGCCGCTGCAGTCCGAGCTGATGCTGTAGTCGCCGCTGAATGTTCCAGACCCGGCTGAGCCTCCGCTCATGCTCCAATATGAGCCGCTATAGCCGCCACTCCCGTCGAAGGTGTAAATGTCAACGCCGTTAACGCGGGTCCCGCTTTGTAGCCCGAACGAGTAGCCCCGGTAGCTCGTGTCGAGCGTGGAGTTGGAACATGAACTCTGGGCTTCCACCTTTTGGGGCGAGCGGAACACGATTAACGAAAGAGCCGTGACGATCCCGATCGCAGTCAGAATCACAAGCTTTTTAAATGCGCCTTTCATGGTTCTGTTTCCTCCCTTCTGGGTTCGGTCTGTGTCAGGGACACGCGAACATGTTCGCGCGCCAGGCGCGAGCGCCGCTGCCATGTATCGTTTTGTGGGGTCTCGAATCTAAACAGGCAGCGAAAGGAGGTTGTGAACGATGAGTCGCTTCCTGGCAGTGAATGAAAACTATATTGACCGCTCGATCCGAGTTCTGATTGGGATTGGGTTACTTTCACTGACTTTGTTTGGCCCTCGAACGTGGTGGGGCTTGATCGGCTTTGTTCCCCTGGTGACAGGTCTCGCAGGTATTTGCCCACTCTATGCATTGCTGGGCATTTCAACGTGGAAACCCAGGGTCACGCCGGTGAGTTCACCTTCACGTGAATCGCACTGAGAGCAGGGGCAGGCCTAGTGGCAGGGTTATGCCGCTGGGTCTGCCTTGAAGACTGCGGCCCGGTCCGAAAGCGAGGCGAAGCGCGTTAGATCAGGGGACTTGCGCCGACTGAAACTCGCCAATCGAAATTCAGGAGCGCGGAAGATGTCAAGCCGGCAACACTTCGATGTTCTCGCCTTTGGCGCGCACCCTGACGATGTCGAGGTGGCCGTCGGTGGGACAATAGTGAAGCTCGCGCGCAAGGGCCTGTCGGTTCTTTTGGTTGATCTGACGCGCGGCGAACCCTCGCGATATGGCTTGCCCGGCGAGCGCCACGCGCAGGCCATGAAAGCATCAGAAATTATGGGCGTCAAACGAGTCACCCTTACGGTGCAAGACCGGCTCATCGTTGACGCGGTCGAGCCCCGGATCGAGGTCGCTCGGCTGATCCGGACTCACCGCCCGAGGATTGTCTTCACAACGGCAGGCGAAGGCGTGCACCCCGATCACAAAGCCGTTACCGACATCGTCGTTAATGGAGTCTTTTATGCGCGGCTGCCGAAATGGGGCGAGCTCGGCGCTGGAGAGCGGCTGAAGGGCACCAATCCCCACGAGATTGACCGGCTATTTTTTGGACATTGCCGGATGGAGCCGGCCTGGGACCGGTTCGATTTTGGCGTGGATGTCACCGACGTTTACGAGGTCAAGAAGGCCGCGATTCGCGCTTACGAATCCGTGTTCAGCGGCGAGCGCGCTTCGCTGCTCGACAAGTACTCAGCGGAGGATCGTTACATCGGAAGCCTTTGCGGCGTCAAGTATGCCGAGCCGTTTCGGTCGCGAGGCCCACTGCTGGTGGCTGATCCCGAAGTCTTTTTGAAGACGCAGTTTGGATGATGCGCCCGAGAACCGAGATGGAATCGTGCCGCGCCGTCAAGGCTTCGCAAAGTCCAACAATCGCGCCTGAAGCTCGTCGCGAGCGCGCCGAAACGAGGTTAGTCTCTGCTCCTCCTGGCCGCCCACGGCGGCGGGGTCCTCAATGCTCCAATGGATGCGTCGGCTCCTGGCGGGAAACACAGGACAGCTTTCTTTCGCGTCGTCACACACCGTGATTACGTAATCGAAGGTCTGGCCGAGGAACTCATCCACTGATTTGGAATGCTGGCCCGAAATATCAATCCCGAGCTCCCGCATGACGTCAATCGCTTCCGGGCGCACTCGGGTCGGATGGGTGCCCGCGCTCGACACCTCAAAGCGCTCGCCCGCGGCGTGGCGCAAGAGCCCCTCCGCCATTTGGCTGCGCGCCGAATTCCCGGTGCAGAGAATAAGGACACGTTGCATGGTCAAACTTGCTTGCCCGCGAGCGAGCCCTCGACATCGGCGGGGATCAAGAAGTGACGTTGGAAGCGCAAGGCGACATTCACCAGCGTTATCATTACCGGCACCTCAACCAACGGGCCGATCACCGCAGCGAAGGCCTCGCCGGAATGGATGCCGAACACCGCAACGGCGACGGCGATGGCCAATTCAAAATTGTTGCTGGCCGCGGTGAATGACAATGTGGCCGTCTGCCGGTAATCCGCGCCCAGGCGGCGACCCATCCAGAACGAGACCAGAAACATCACCACGAAGTAGATCACCAGCGGAACGGCGATACGCACGGCGGCCAGAGGCAACCGAACGATAGTCCCGCCCTTGAGAGAAAACATGACCACGATTGTAAACAGCAAGGCGATCAGCGTCAGGGGGCTGACGCGAGGAATGAACTCCCCCTCATACCATTTCCGGCCGCGGGCGCGAATCAGCGCGAAGCGCGTGACCATCCCCGCGAGAAACGGAATGCCGAGATAGAAAAAAACGCTACGGGCGATTTCGGCCATCGAGATCGCCACCACGGCGGACTTCAGGCCAAGCCAGCGCGGAAGGAGAGTAATGAAGACCCATGCATAGATGGAATAAAACACTACTTGGAACACCGAGTTGAGGGCTACCAGGCCGGCCGCGTACTCGGTGTCTCCGTTGGCGAGCTCGTTCCAGACGATGACCATCGCTATGCATCGCGCCAGGCCGATCAAAATGAGACCTGCCATATATGCGGGCTCGCCGCGCAGAAAAACGACTGCCAAAAGGAACATGACGACGGGCCCGATAACCCAATTCTGAACCAGCGAAACTAGCAGGAGTCTCCAGTTGCGGAACACTTGGCCCATCTCCTCATAGCGGACTTTGGCGAGGGGAGGATACATCATCAGAATCAGCCCAGCGGCGATGGGAATGGACGTAGTTCCGACTTGAAATCGCGTAAAAAATCCCACGAATCCAGGCCAGATTGTGCCGGA
>JAJYNF010000194.1 GCA_021786455.1 Acidobacteriota bacterium | reverse complement strand
TCAGACCCTGGACGACGGCAAGAACAATCGCTTGGTAGACAGGCATGGAGGTTTCGGGTATCAAGATTCGGCTTTAAGTTGTCACTCTTTGCGGCCTCAAACCTCCAAGACAACCGGCAGCACCATGGGGCGCTTGCCGGTTTCCTCATCGAAGTGGCGGCGGAGCGCGGTGCGGATTTTTTCCTTGATGACCCCCCAGTCGGTGATCTCCTCCGTATTGGATTTTTCGAGTGTCGCCAGGATGACCTGGCGGGCGCTTTCGGCGAGGTCCTGGGCTTCATCCATGGGCACGAAGCCGCGGGAGACGATTTCGGGCGGAGCTTCGAGCTGTCCCGTGTGCTCATTGATGGCCAGGATGGGAATGACGATGCCGTCTTCGGAGATATGTCGGCGTTCCTTCAGGATCATGTCGCCGACTTCGTCGAGCGTGCCAACGTCAATGCAGACGCGGCCCACGGGCACGCGGCCCGTTTTGCGCGCCGACAGGCCGTCGAACTCGAGCACATCGCCGCTTTCCAAGAGGAAAACCTGTTCGATGCTGCCGTTCATTTCCTTGGCAATCCGAGCGTGGCGCGAAAGCTGGCGAAATTCGCCATGCAGAGGAATGAAATAGCGCGGCCGGACCAGACTCAGCATCAGCTTGAGCTCCTCGGCGCTGGCGTGGCCGGAGACGTGCACCGGCGGCTGAGAGCCGTCATCGTAATGCACCTGAACACCGCGCCGGCACAGATGATCCATCATGCGGTAGATGGGCTTCTCATTGCCGGGGATGATCCGAGCGGAAAGAACCACGTCATCCCCGGGCTCAACCGAAACCCAGCGGTGCTGGCCCACGGCAATCCGCGAGAGCGCCGCCATCGGCTCGCCTTGGCTGCCGGTCACCACCAAAACGACATGGTTTGGAGGAAGCTTGCGCACTTCCTGCGGCTGAACCAGCAGCCCTTCGGGCAAATTCAGCTTTCCCATCTGCAAGGCAATCTCAGAATTCTGAAACATGGCGCGGCCCACAAAACAGAGTCGGCGACCCTGCTCGTGCGCTAAGTTGGCGATGATCTGCATGCGGTGGAGCGAGGTGGAAAAACAAGAGAAGACGATGCGTCCTCTCGCGGTGGTCATGATTTCGAGGAAACGCTCGCGGACGGCGCGCTCGGAAGGCGTCATGCCAGGCCGCTCGGCGTTGGTGGAATCGGAAAACAGAGCCAGAACGCCTTTCCGCCCATAATCGGCCAGGGCGTGCAAATCGCTCTGCTTCTGGTCGGTCGGCGTTGGATCGAACTTAAAATCGCCCGTGTGGATGACCGTTCCGAGCGGCGTGGTCAGCGCCAGCGCGCCCGACTCAATAATGCTGTGAGTGAGATGGATGAACTCCACGTGAAATGGGCCAACGTCGAAGGGAATCCCAGGCCGCATCTCGCGCAGATCTACGCCTTCCTCGAGGCCGTGCTCCGCCAGCTTGGGCCGCGCCAGGGCGAGCGTGAACGCTGAGCCGTAAACCGGAGTGTCAATCTCCTCCAGGACGTAAGGCAAGGCGCCGATGTGGTCTTCATGGCCGTGGGTGAGGAGAATGGCGCGAATACGCTCGCGGTTTTCCCGCAGATAGGTGATATCCGGAATGATGATGTCCACACCGGGCAGTTCAGCGTCCGGAAACATCACTCCGCTGTCCACTACCACGAGATGGCCCCCGTATTCAAAGGCCATCATGTTCATACCGAATTCACCCAGACCGCCAAGCGGAATGGCTCTTAACACGCTGGAGTTCGCAGAGATGGAATTCGCTCCTTCAAGGCACTCATGAGTGGAACTTAGTTATAACACAAGTGGGGAAGTTCGGCTCAACTGGTTTTCTCGCACGGCGAAGCGCGGGCGGAGCTGCGGCGCTCATTTGAGCGATTGGTAAGCCATTCCATGGCACTTTTGTGGCTTTACTTCGACGCCCTGCTGTTGTAAGGTTTGTTGCCGCCGTATCCGCTTCGAGAGACGCACAAAACGTTGTTCGAAGCCTCGAGCGGCAGAGAACGAACAGGAGGGTATCAGGATGAATCGGCGAGAGTTTGGCTATGTGTTGACCGGAGCGGGTGTTTGGCTCGCGCGCCGCGGCCAAGGGTCGGCGGAACTTTCCAGCCACGAGAGCGCGACGGGGGACGGCCAGGCGCCGGCAAGCGGCGAACCCCGGGCCTACCGAAATCCGGAATTGCCGATTGAGCAACGAGTGGCGGACCTCCTCCACCGCATGACGATTGAAGAAAAGGTGGATCAAATTGCCGGCGGCTTTCGGAACAGAGGGTTGCTCGACACTACGGGCAAATTTAACGACCAGAACGCGCGTCAAGCATTCGCTGAGTTGAAGTCGTTCAACGGGCACATGAGCGCCCGCGACCGCGCCATCCTGCGCAACGCTCGGCAGCGATACTTGGTCGAGAAAACGCGGCTCGGAATTCCTGCGCTTGAAATTGGCGAGGGGCTGCACGGTTTCATGGAAAACGGCAGCACGAGTTTTCCACAGGCGATTGGGCTCGCGAGCATGTGGGACCCGGAGTTGATCCGCGAAGTTTTTACGGCCGTTTCCGCGGAGATGTCCGCCGTGGGGGTGCGTCAGGCGTTTGCGCCGGTCGTGCATTTGGGGCGCGAGCCTCGATGGGGCCGCACTGAAGAATCTTTCGGCGAAGACCCTTATCTCGTGTCGCGGATGGGTGTGGCTGCCGTGTGGGGATTCCAAGGAGACAATTATATGATCGGACCGCACCACGTGCTGTCCACCTTAAAACATTTCGTCGGCTACGGCGGGCCGGAAGGCGGGCGAAACGACGCGCCGGCCAATTATTCCGAGCGGACGCTCCGCGAAGCCTACATGGTGGCCTACAAGGCGGCGGTGCAAGAGGCTCATGTAGGCTCGGTCATGGCCGCTTACAACGAGATCAATGGAGGGGTTCCGTGTAACGCTAACCGCTGGCTGCTAACACACGTGCTGCGCGAAGAATGGGGCTTTGATGGCTATGTGACCTCTGACGGCGGGGCGCTCGAATTGCTAGTGAGCTTCCATCACGTGGCGGCAGACGACGCGGAGGCCGCGAGGAAGGCATTGGCTGCGGGCGTGGATTTTGACCTCTCGAATGGCGCCGTTTACCAAACGCTCGCCGACCAGGTTCGTCAAGGGCGGGTCGCAGAAGAGCAGCTCGATGGCGCGGCGGGCCGGATCCTCGCCGCCAAGTTTCGCTTGGGATTGTTTGAAAATCCGTACGCCGATCCAGAGTACGCCGAACGCATCACCAGTTGCGCGGCGCACCAGGAGTTGGCGTTGAAGGCGGCGCAAAAGACCTTGGTCCTGCTGAAAAACGAAAAAAACCTTCTGCCCCTCGATCTGAAAAAGCTAAAGACCATCGCCGTCATCGGGCCCAATGCGGCAGCGGTCCACTTGGGCGGCTATAGCCGCCAACCAGCGCATGAGGTGAGCATCCTGCAAGGTATCAAGGATCGCGTGGGAGCCCATACGCGCGTCATTTTTGAAGAAGGCTGCGATATCAGCAACGCGCAGCAAGGCTGGCAAGCGTTTTATCAGAACAATGTGGTGCTGCCGGACCCCAAGACTCAGTGGCCGAAAATCCGAGCAGCCACCGAGGCCGCGCGCAAGGCCGATGTAGCCATTCTCGTAGTCGGAGACAACGAGAGCACGTGTCGCGAGGCATGGTCAAATCACCACTTGGGAGACCGCGATTCGCTCGACCTCGTCGGATTGCAAAATCAGCTTATTCAGTCGGTGGTGGAAACGGGTACGCCGACGGTGGTGCTGTTGATTGGCGGACGGCCGCTTTCGATCAATTATGCCGCGGAACACGTTCCAGCGATTATGGAAGGCTGGTATTTGGGGCAGGAAGGGGGCACAGCGGCGGCGCAAGTGCTTTTCGGAGACATCAATCCTGGCGGAAAATTGCCCATCACGTTTCCTCGGACAGTCGGCGACCTGCCGGCTTATTACAATCACAAGCCGTCACTCGAACGACCCTATCTTTTCGCGAAGAAGGGCCCTCTGTTCCCCTTCGGCTGGGGACTCTCCTACACGACGTTCAGGTTCACGAACCTGCGGCTTTCAGCGGCGACCATTCATCCCGAAGGCGAGACAACCGTCAGCGTGGACGTGACCAATACCGGCGCCCGCGAAGGGGATGAGGTGGCTCAGATGTATATTCGCGACCGGGTCAGCTCGGTGACCAGGCCCGTGATGGAGCTGAGAGGTTTTAAGCGTATTCATTTGAAACCTGGCGAAACCCGCACCGTGCAATTGCACCTGGGACCGAAGGAGCTCGGCTTCTATAATCTCGAAATGGATTGGGTGGTCGAGTCGGGCACGTTCGATATCATGGTCGGGCCAAACTCGGTCCAGACGATGAGCACTCCGTTGCAAGTGGCCGCGTAGCCATGGTCTGCGTTCCGGAAAGAGATATGAATGGGGGCAGCGGCGCTTTACGGCGATTTGGTGGTCGGCCGTAGCGCCTCAAACAGCGCTTTGAACTGAACTAAGGACATCTCTTCGGCCCGAAGCGTGACGGGCAAAGCAAGAGAACCGATGCAGTCCTCAACGCGCCTGCGCCCGTAGAAGCCCCCGAGGTTTCCGAGCAATTTTTTCCGCTTGTGCGCGAAACACCGCTTGACGAATTCAAAAAATTCGGGCGGCGGAGTTTCCCTGGGGGGGCGCATGTCGAAGCGGACCAATGCAGAATGGACCTTGGGCGCGGGCCGAAACGCGCCGGGCGGGATGGTGAACAGAATTCGAGCCCGCGAACAAGATTGAACCAAGACACTGAGATAGCCGTACTCCCGCCTGCCCGG
>JAJYNF010000025.1 GCA_021786455.1 Acidobacteriota bacterium | reverse complement strand
TTCGGGCATTGTGCAAAATTCCCCACTGCTGCCTCCCGTAGGAGTCTGGCCCGTGTTTCAGTGCCAGTGTGGCCGTGCGCCCTCTCAGGCCGGCTACCGATCATCGCCTTGGTGGGCCGTTACCCCGCCAACTAGCTAATCGGCCGCAGCCCCCTCCTCAAGTGGCCCTTGCGGGCCTTTGATTCCAGCAACCGACGTCGCCGGAATGTTATGCGGTATTAGCCCAGGTTTCCCCAGGTTATCCCCCGCTCAAGGGTAGGTTAGCTACGTGTTACTCACCCGTGCGCCACTTTACTCACAGAGCTGTATTGCTACAGCTCCGTTTTCTCGTTCGACTTGCATGTGTTAGGCACGCCGCCAGCGTTGATTCTGAGCCAGGATCAAACTCTCGTTTGAAACTTGGCTTGCGAACCTCAACCGACGAACTGCTATTTCCAGCAGATCGGTTGCGGCTCGCTCAATGATTTGGAGCGCTCCCCTCCGGTGATCTGGAGAAGAGCTTTCCGCCCTGCCCCTTACCGTCGGGACAGAACGAGTCGCTCAGCATCGCATGGAATTTGGTCACGAACCCGCGAAATCGGAGCGATCCTCTCTCGCTAGGTCCGGCCGGCTCCCATGCGTTGACGTGGCTTGCTCAACTCAATTGTCAAAGAACGGTTTTCCGCGGCTTTCGCCCGGAACCCCATATCGGGGTTATCCACCGAGTTTCCCCAGCAGATACTCTGGAAGAATTATCTTTCCGAGAGCAATTCCCTACTCTACCTGCCCGTCTCTTTTCTGTCAAGAGGAATCTGCGGCGAATTCCGGCGGCGCGGGGCTAATCTTCAGACTTTCAATTTGGCTCGAGTTCTCCAACAATGAAGGCTCCGCCGAAGGTCTGAGTAGATGGGATCTGAAACACGGATGCGTTCGGTTACAGTCGCGCTAGCGCTTTTGGGGGTCTTCGGCGCGCTGTTGCTTTTGCACGCGCCCTGGCTTCGTCTTCCGTACTTCTGGGATGAGGCTGGGTATTATATTCCGGCGGCGCTGGATTTCTATCGGCACGGATGGCTGATTCCCGCCAGCACGCTTCCCACGGGCCACACCCCGCTCGTCTCGGTTTACCTCGCGCTGGCCTGGCGCGTGTTCGGGTTTTGGCCGATCGTGACGCGCAGCGCCATGATTTTGCCGGCGGCGGCAACCGTTGTGGCCATCATGGCGATGGGGCAACAAGTGGCGAGGCGCGAAGTTGGCTTTTGGGCTGCGCTGCTGCTGGCCGCGTCGCCGCTTTTCTTTGCCCAGAGTTCCCTCGCTCTATTGGACTTGCCGGCAGCGTTGTTCACCACGCTGGCTGTGTATGAGCTGGTCGAAAGGCGTTGGGCTGGCTTTGCCGTGGCGGCCTCGCTGGCTGTCTTGACCAAAGAGACGGCCATCATTCTGTTGCTTCCCGCATGGCTCTACGGATGGCGACGCAAACCCCTCGGCGCTCGAGCTTGGACTGGACTCTTGCTACCCCTGGTACCCTTGTTGCTCTGGACGATTTACTACCATCGGCACACCGGTTTTTGGACCGGCAATGGTCCTTACCTGGCTTACAACCTGTATTCCACCGTCCATCCAGCGCATATCTTCGCCAGCCTAATCCGTCGCGTGTATGAGGTCTTCATTGGCGGGTTCAACTGGGTTCTGTGGCTGGGGGGGCTGGTCGCCATCTGGTGGCGCCGCTGTCACCAACGAAAAATCACTGCGGTGTCCTCCGGTGCCTGCGAGGGCTTGCCCCGCGCCGCCTTCCCGCCTGACGCCCCGCCGCCGGGGAGCGACATGAGAAACGGCGGCAAGCGTCGCCAGCGCGACTTTTTTTTCATCACGGTTTCTTTCACCGCCGTCTCCGTGGTTTTTCACAGCGTGGTGGGCGGTGCTGTTTTGCCGCGCTATCTGCTTCCTGTTTTTCCTCTGCTCTACCTCGCCCTGGCCATGCTCCTCGATAGGCTGCCGCGCTGGGCGGCGCGAAGCTTCGTGGCCGTGGCGGCAAGTTTGTTCGTGGCGAGCTGGTTTATCAACCCGCCCTATCCCTTCCCGTATGAGGACAACCTCGCTTACGCGGATTTTGTCCGGCTGCATGAGCAAGCGGCCCGCTTTCTGGCCCGTCAGCCCGGCCGACCACGCATTCTGACGGCCTGGCCGGGCACAGACGAACTCTCGCGCCCTTTCCTCGGCTACGTCGCAGCGCCGCTTCGCGTCGTCCCCATGCGCGGGTTCTCACCCGCCGATTTCCGCCTGATCGCTCCCGGTTCCTTCGACGTGCTTTACCTCTATTCGCGGCAATGGAATCCGCCTGATAATTGGCTGACGCATCTGCCGGTCTTCCGCTCCCAAATCCAGCGTCTGTTCCACTTTACGCCGAGCATTTCCGACCCGGCGCTTCGCGCCGCTTATCACTTGCGCTGCCTTGCCGTTTTCCGCCGGCGCGGCCAGTGGGTGAAGATTTATTCCACCCAACCCCGCTTCGGACCCCGTGTCAAATCTTGCCCCGCGGACCGCAAATCGCCGCCGCTTGACAGCCAAAGCCACGGCGGCTATATTTAACTATCCGGTTAGTTAATATGATGAGGACGGGCAACGCGCGGAAAAGCTTTTGTGGTTTGGCGACGCTGAGGCTTACCCGGGGCATAAGGAATATTTTCTGTTCGGGCCGCGCGATGGTAAGCTAAAGGCATTTGGGCGCCACCGGAGGGCGCAAGACGGGAAACCGCTCGTGACACAACATTTGAAGCGCTCAGGAGCCGGCTCACCTTTGCTGAAACCGACCGCCTCAGGATTTCGTAAATAATTCTGATACCCAAGCGATCAAGGCATCCTAGAAGGATGGAGGAAGGGAATTTAGCGATGAAACTCAAAAACGTTTGGTGGCCCCTTGCCATGGCGGTTGTCGGTCTTTTGGCTGGAGGCGTCAGGGCGCGGGCGCGGCAGCGCACAACCACATTCAACCCGGCTACGGCGATGAATTTCGCCAATTCCGAGTGGTTCCCGCGCATCTTCAGTCCCTACACCGCCCATCTGATTCCTGAGCCGAGGATGAGCAACTCGGAGCTACTCCATTCTCTCATCGTGAATGGGAAATTACGTCTTTCGCTCAACAATGCCATAAGCTTGGCGCTCCAGAACAACTTACAGATTGACGTGGCGCGGTACACGCTGGCCTACGCGCAAACGGATGTCCTTCGCACCAGGGCAGGCGGCACCACGCGGGGCATCAATCCCGCCTTGTTCGGTAGCGTGACGGCGTTCGGTGTCGCGAGCACGGCGACGGCTGCCTCGGGCACGGGAAACGCCGGTGGCATCGCCGGAGGCGGCGGAGCCACCAACATCGGCTCGATCCCCTGCTGCGATCCGTTTGCCGGCGTCAGCTTTGGGTGGGACCACAACAGTTCGCCGCTCAACACCATCGCTGTGACCGGCGTTCCAGTGGTCTCGACTCAGACGTCGAGCCTCACCACTTTTTTTGGCAAGGGATTTCTCACGGGCACCAGCGTGGTTGCCGCCGTCAGCGGTTTCCGGCAATCCACCACGTCGCTAGGCACTCTATTCAATCCCGAGGTGCCAGCGCGCTTTGAAGTCGGCTTCAACCAGCCGCTCTTGAGCGGCTTTGGCTACCGCGCCACCGCCAAATATATCCGCATCGCTCAGAACGACGTTCACGAGGCTAACAGCAGCTTCCGCCAGACGGTCATGACCGTGGTCGCTCAAGTTGCCGACGATTATTATCAGCTTCTCTATTACCGCCAGAACGTTCGGACCGCCCAACAATCGCTGGCCTACGATGAAAGCCTGCTCGCCGACGACCGGAAACAGGTTGAAATCGGCACCATGGCGCCGCTCGAGGTCGTGCAAGCCGAATCCCAAGTGGCTACCGACCAACAAAATTTGATCGTGGCGGAAACGAACTATCTTGAGCAGCAGGAGGTGCTCAAGACGGAGCTTTCCAAACACGTGGACCCGGACCTCGCGTCGGCGCGCATTGACGCAACGAGCCCTTTCCCTACTCCGTCAGTCAACGACATCCCGCCGTTGCGCACGGGTCTTGAGGAGGCGGAAAAGTACCGGCCAGAGATCGAGCAGGCGGAAATCAATATCCGCAATCAAGACATCACGATTCAGCAGACCCGCAATGCTTTGTTGCCTGCCCTTAACGTTTTTGGAACCTACGCTCCCACGGCTCTTTCCGGAAATCGTCTGTTGCGCTCCACCAGTGGCGGGGTGGTGGGAGTTTCTCCCGGCGGAGTTGGGCAGTCGCTGACCCAACTGCTACATGCAGCTTACCCGGATTACTCTTTTGGAATTACGCTTCAAATCCCGATCCGCAACCGGACCGCGCAAGCCGATATGGCTACGGCGCTGCTTCAGCAGCGTCAGCTTCAGGAGCAGTTACAGGAAACTCGCAATCAGGTAGCCCAGGACGTGCGCAACGCTGAAATTGCTGTTACCCAGGCGCGCGCTCAAACCAACGCGGCGCGAAAAGCCGTCAAACTAGCCTTGCTCACCCTCCAGGATGAAAGAAAGAAATTGGAGCTCGGGGAATCCACCACCTTGAACGTCATCCTGACCGAGGAGCAGTACGACACTGCTCTGGGCAATCAGGCGCAGGCCTACGACAACTACGCGAAAGCGGTCGTGCAATTTGCCCAGGCGACCGGCACGACACTCGACCGATATCATATCGAGCTTTCGCAAGCCAAATCCGGAGAGATCCAACGCGTGCCCAATATTCCTGGAACTCCCCTTCAGCCTTAGCCGGAGGGTCCGCCGTCGCACCCTCGCCTTGGCCCGGCGTTGATCAGCGGGCGCGAAGGTTTGAGTC
>JAJYNF010000039.1 GCA_021786455.1 Acidobacteriota bacterium | reverse complement strand
TCAATATTTTATTTAAGTTGTTGAAAATACATGAGCTAATATTAAACATATGAGATACATTGGCAGCCATTCCTACCTCTCGCGGACAGGGGAACCCTTTGGCGCCCCGGCCGCTGGCTGATAAAATCCGACGAATTATTGAAGAACCTAAACTTGCGATATTCTATAGGGTTACTTCAGGAGGGTTGTCATGCCTCGAAAATCGGAATATACGCCGCAACATGCTGCTTCGGGCCGCGAGGCTAAATTTCCGATCTTGGAGACCTGGCCCAATCAATATCGCGGCTATGAGATTACGATCACGATTCCGGAGTACACCTCGATTTGCCCCCGCACGGGGCTGCCGGATTTTGGAACCATCACCATTCACTATCTTCCTGAAAAGAAATGCATAGAGCTGAAGTCGCTGAAGTATTACATCCTGGCGTATAGAAACCTCGGCATTTTTTACGAGAACGCCGTGAACCGGATTCTGGAGGATGTGGCGCGCGCCTGTCGGCCGAAATGGGCGGTGGTGCGAGGCGAGTTCACAACGCGCGGCGGGATGCGGGCTAGCGTCGAGGCGCGTTATCCGCGAAGGATTCGCTGAATCCGATTCAAGCGGCAGCGAGGGCGGTGATCGTCCGCGCTTGTTCAAGGGTTGGGCTAAGATTTTTGAAGGAGCGCGACGGCCGTTGCGCGAACGGCTTCGCCGCGGCCAATGGCGCCGAGTCCTTCGCCCGTTTTGGCCTTCACGCTGACTTGTGAAAGGCTGACGCCGAGAGCCGCGGCGAGGTTTCTCCGCATACGAGGCACGTAGCGAGCAAGCTTGGGGCGCTCGAGTTCGATCGTCGCGTCGAGGTTCAGAACCTCGTAGCCGCCATTTCTCAAAAGTTCGCCAACGTGACGTAGAAATCGGATGCTAGGAGCGTTTTTCCATTGCGCGGCCCGATTGGGGAAATGCTGGCCGATATCGCCCAGCGCGGCAGCGCCCAGCAACGCGTCACACAGCGCGTGAATCAGAGCATCACCGTCGGAGTGGCCAAGGGGCCCTTTGGCAAAGGGAATGTTGACGCCGCCAAGGACGAGCCTTCGTCCGGCAACGAGCCGGTGGATGTCATTGCCAAACCCGATTCGAGCAACAAGCTGCGGCATAACCCCTTTGAGCCAAAGCGTTGGCCAGCGCGGCGAGGCATTGTGGCTTTGGCCTTTTGCGTTGCCGGCTCCCCCACGTGCAACAGCTAGCGATTGGTGATGCAATTCCGCGTTTATAACCACGGCGGGAGGGCAGGCTTGAGTCCCGCCGCAAGTAACCCCCTCCCCCGTCCTTCGGACACCCTCTCCCCCGCTTGCGCGGCGGAGAGGGTTGGAGTGAGGGGACTGCGTGCGCTCCGGCGGGACTGAAACCCCACCATCACCAAGCCGATTCTAACGGTCTCTTTCCTCACCCATCGCTAGGGGAGCACCCGGCGCGTTGGGCGAGATCGCGTTCTTGGGCAATGTAAAGCCGGGCCAGCGGGAGGTCGGAGGGCTTCGTGATTTTGATGTTTCGCTCCGACCCCATCAACACCGTGACTTCTTGGCCCAGCCGCTCCACCAGGCTTGACTCATCTGAGGCCATGAAGCCATCCTGGGCGGCACGTGTCACGGCTTCGGTCAGCAGGGTATAGCGAAAGGCTTGCGGCGTTTGGGCCAACACAATCCGTTCGCGCGGAATAGTTCCAATCACGATTTGGCGCTCTACCTGCTTTACGGTGTCCACGCTCGGGATGCCGAGAATGGCGGCACCGGTTTGGCGGGCCGCGTTCAAAACGTTCTGAATCTGCTCCAAGGTCACGAACGGGCGAACGGCGTCGTGGACAACGGCGATTTCGGTCGAGGACGGCGCTTGGGCCAGGGCAATCGCGACCGTCTGCTGCCGTGATGCGCCGCCCGTCACCAGGCGCCAGGGTTTTGTAAGGCGCTCGCGTTCGAGCTCCTGGCGGGCACGATCAAGATCCGCGGGGCGAACCCCAAGCAGGATTTCATCCACCGCGTCCGAGGCGGCAAATTTTCGCAAGGTGTGAATGAAAATGGGAACGCTCTCGAGCGCCAGAAATTGCTTTGGGGTATCGAGGCCCATGCGGAGGCCCGCCCCGGCCGCGGGAATGATGGCGACGGTGTTCATGGCATGGCCGAGCTGATGCGTGGGCTGCCCGGCGCGTTTCGGTCACGACGACACAGAATTCGTAGTTTGGGAAACCTCCGCGCGCTCCTGGCGGGGACGTTCTTCATACTTCCCAAAAATCATCTTCCCCGCGGCGGTTTGTAAAACGCTGGTCACGGCAATTTCAATCGTTTTGGAGATCATCTTGCGGGCGTTATCCACCACCACCATTGTTCCATCGTCGAGATACGCGATGCCCTGGTTGTATTCTTTGCCTTCCTTGAGGATGAAGACGCGCATGGTCTCGCCGGGCAACACAACGGGTTTGAGGGAATTCGCCAGATCGTTGAGGTTGAGCACCGGCACGCGTTGAAGCTGAGCGACCTTGTTCAGATTGAAGTCGTTGGTTACGATCTTGGCCTCGTAGCGTTTTGCCAACTCAATCAGTTTCATATCCACGTCACGGAGGGCGGGAAAATCGTCCTCGACAATTTGCACCTGGGAGGTCGTCATTTTCTGGATGCGTTGGAGCACGTCGAGGCCGCGGCGGCCGCGGTTCCGCTTCTGCGCGTCGGAGGAATCAGCCACCAGTTGCAGCTCGCGCAAAACGAATTGCGGGATGATTAAGGTTCCGTCCACGAAGCCTGTCTCGCAAACGTCGGCAATGCGGCCGTCAATGATGGCGCTGGTGTCGAGGATTTTGCAGCTCTTACGCGGTTGCCGCTCGGCGCTGAATAGCCCGCCCATTGCCGCCAGGTTCAGCATGTCGCCTTTGTGCGCCCCAACAACCAGCCCGATGTAGGCCATCAGCAGGAGCAGCGTCACTTGAATGTAGGATTGCTCGTGTTTTTCAATGGCCGTCATGCTCAACAGATGGCTGATCATCAAGGCGGCCAGGATGCCGACGATGGTGCCGAAGGTCGCGCCGAGCAGCCGCGTGAGGCGGGCTTTTTCCAGGCGCATTTCCACCACCACGAACACCAGGCCCAGGGAGGCACCGGCCAAAATGGATTCCAGCGGCGAGATCCCCTGGGGTCGGAGATGATACGAGGCAAAAATCAAGATCAGAACAAACATTATCCGTAGGGAAATCATTTCCCACGCCATAAGTTCGGCCCCTTTCCGCGGGATAATCGAGGAGGATAAACCGCGCATATAAAGGCTAATTTCCTGCCCTCACCCCTAAACTATAGCACGGTCGCTGAAACGCTCGCTAGATGATGCGCATGGAGGTTCGGAATCGCCGGTGAGGCGCCCAGCCTCGCGGCGTGAAATCGTTCCGCCCGTGGGCGCGGCGTGGACCGCCCGGTTTGGCCTACTGGCGAGAGCGGCTCTTGATGATAATGGGCGCGCCGAAGAAGTTGAACCTCTCCCGAATGCGGTTCTCGAGGAAACGTTCCACGGAGAAATGGAGCCGAGAGCTACCGTGGGTGAAGGCAACAAAGGTGGGCGGAGCGACGCCCGCCTGAGTCAAATAGTAAATACGGAGCGGGCGACGCGAAGGGCTGGAGGCGCGTTCAAGAGGGAGGGTTCTCAAAAAAGCGTTCATTTCCGCGGTGGGGATTCGCTGCCATCGAGCCGCAGCCACCTGCTCGATTTTGCCCCAAAGCTGGGCGAGCCCTTGGCCGCGAAGAGCGGAGATGAAAACAATGGGCGCGTAATCGAGAAATTTCATGCGGCGACGAATGTCCGCGGTAAGTTCCGGCGCGGTCTTCGGTGTTCGCGCGATGGCGTCCCACTTATTCACGGCCAGAATCACGGATCGGCCGCTCTGGTGGGCGTAGCCGGCGATGTGGCTGTCGAGCGCGGTGACCCCTTCGAGGGCGTCGAGCACCACCAGCGCCAGGTCAGCCCGCTCCAGCCGTCGGCGCGCTTGCAGGACGCTGAATTTTTCCGCTCGCAGCTTGGTTTTGCCCTTGCGGCGAATGCCGGCGGTGTCAATAAACTGAAATCGCCGGCCAGCACGCTCGATTTCCGCTTCCACGGCATCACGGGTGGTGCCGGCGATGGGCGTGACGAGCGCCCGTTCTTCACCCAGAAGCCGGTTAAGCAGGGTGGACTTGCCGACGTTGGGTCGCCCCATGATGGCCAAGTGAAGGGTTTCGGGCGGCGAAGAACCTTCGGAAGGCCCGCGCGCGCGGCGCTGATTAAGGGACGCCACGTGGGGCCATGATTCCGTCGCCACCGCCGAGTCCGTCATCGGATGGGGAATTGCGGGACGCGCCGCAAGCCAATCCAGCAGACCGTCCACGCCCAAGCCGTGCTCGGCGGAAATCGGAAAGATATTGCTGACGCCGAGGCGGGCGAAGTCGGCAGCCAGCGCGCCGTGGGCTGGCGTATCCAGTTTGTTGACGGCCACGGCCAGCGGTTTCCCCGCGCGGAGAAGCCGTTGAGCCAACTCCTCATCCAAAGGGACAACACCTTCACGCCCATCTACGACCAGGACAAGGGCCGTCGCCTCTTCAATAGCCTTCCACGCGTGGCGGAAAATTTCACTGGCCATCGGGTCGCGGTCCGCCGGAATCATGCCGCCCGTGTCCACGACCTCAAAGGGTTTGCCCAGCCACTCCGCTGGAGCGTAGAGGCGGTCGCGCGTGATGCCCGGCTCATTGCCCACCAGGGCTTTTCGCCGACCGACAATCCGGTTGAAGAGCGTGGATTTGCCGACGTTGGGGCGACCGACGATGGCCACCTCCCGGATCGTGGGGCCACG
>JAJYNF010000326.1 GCA_021786455.1 Acidobacteriota bacterium | reverse complement strand
CACCGTCCGCCCCCATCAGGCCCTGGGTTATCTCACGCCCCAGCACTTCTTGGCGCAATCTCACTTCCTCCAGAAGGGACCTTGAGTCTCAACAATCTACTGGACGAGTACAGTGACACGAGGCCACATCAGATGTAGGATAGGCTGCCAGGGTACATTGAACCGATGACGGTCCGCAGCATGGACCATCCGCGCGCCAACGAAGAAAAGCGAGGTCCAGGCAATGAAAGCTTTAGTGAAAAGCAAGCGCGAGCCCGGCCTTTGGCTCCAAGACGTCGCCGAACCAAGCATCGGCATTAATGACGTCCTGATCCATGTTGAGCGAACAGGAATCTGTGGCACCGACCTTCACCTTTACGACTGGAACGAGTGGGCGCAGAAGACCCTTGCCGTGCCCCTAGTCGTCGGCCATGAATTTGTCGGAGAAATTGTCGAGGTCGGATCCAACGTAAACGACTTCCATCCTGGCGATATCGTCAGCGGAGAAGGTCATGTGGTCTGCGGGAGGTGCAGGAACTGCCTCGCCGGGCGACGCCATCTCTGTGCTCACAGCCAGGGCGTTGGCGTCAATCGCCCCGGAGCCTTCGCGGAATATATCGCGTTGCCCATGAGCAACCTCTGGCGGCATGCGCCCTCGGTGGACCGAGACGTTGCGGCGATTTTTGATCCCTTTGGCAACGCCGTTCACACAGCACTATCTTTTCCAGTGCTTGGCGAGGACGTCTTAATTACTGGAGCGGGCCCGATCGGCCTGATGGCGGCAGCGGTGGTCAGGCATGCCGGAGCGCGCTTTGTGGTCATTACGGACCTTAACCGCTACCGCCTCGCTCTGGCGGAAAAAATAGGCGTGACGCGCGCTCTCGAAGCGCGCGCCGGCTGCCTCGAGCAAGTTCAGAAGGAGTTAGGCATGACCGAAGGCTTCGATGTCGGTCTGGAAATGTCAGGCAGCACAGAAGCGTTCCGAGAAATGCTGGCCAACATGAGCCACGGCGCTAAAATTGCCATGCTGGGAATTCCTGACAAGGATATGGCCATTGACTGGCGAACGGTGATCTTTAACATGCTGACGATCAAGGGAATCTATGGCCGGGAAATGTATGAGACGTGGTACAAGATGACGGTCATGCTGCAATCCGGCCTCGATATCCGCTCCGTGATTACGCATCGTCTTCCTTATCAGGAATTCCGCGAGGGATTTGAAGTTATGCGAAACGGACAGTGCGGCAAGGTCATCCTTAATTGGCGCTAAAGACGGGTTAATGCAAACCTGTTCTCTTCTTTTGCCAGCCGGACTCTTTCCCAATACGAAGAACTTCTTGCCTGCGGCTAAAAGAGTTTCCTTGCGGGAACCGTAACTGCAAGAGAGGCTCATCTCGCCCTCTCAGGCGTAGAATTTTTACCCTTACCGCCCAAGGGCGAAAGTCTCTGCGGGACGCCGAGGCAAATGGGATGAACTACAACCTTTATACGTCCGAGCGTGCCTGGCGCGGGCCATCCCACAAGGGGCACGACGCAAAGTGGATTGGCGCGCTCGCCGGTGGAGGAGCGCCGTTGGGCGCTTTGGTCGGCCACGGAAAGGGCGCCGCCATCGGCGCGGGTGTGGGAGCGGGCGCCGGCACGGCGACGGCTTACGCGACGGGTAAAAAAGACATCTATTTGCCTTTAGAAACCGAACTTCGCTTCGCGCTCTGCCGACCGCTGACCATCAGCGAGGGCGGTTAATTGTGGATGTTGAATTTCGCCTTCCGGGCGCCGCATCCGGGGCTTTTTGGCAGCCGACGCGCCATTTTTTGCCTGGCGCGTCCGCGTTACGTGCGGCGGAGCGGTCGCAGACCGCGCTATCGCAGTAACTCCTCCAGGCGTGTAGCCTGATCGGTTTTCTCGTCGCGGTATTTGATAATGACCGGGGTATAAAGCGAGAGGCCGAGGTCCCGGCCTCGACCGTGGGTGATGGCTCGCGAGCCGGGGACGACGACAGCGCCGGCGGGGATGACGAGCGGCGATTCACCCTGGCGACGGTAGATTTTGTCGCGGACTAGGTCATAAGCGGGAGTCGAGCCGGTCAGGATCGTCCCGGCTGCCAGCACCGCGCCTTGCTGGACGACCGTTCCCTCGTACACGCCACAATTGCCGCCCACCAGAACGTCGTCTTCGATGATCACGGGCATCGCCCCAACAGGCTCCAGCACGCCGCCAATCTGCGCGCCAGCGGATAGGTGGCATCGCTTGCCGATCTGGGCACAGGAACCTACTAAGGCGTGCGAATCAATCAGCGTGCCATCGCCCACGTAAGCTCCCGCATTGACGTACATCGGCGGCATCGCCACGACATCCTTGCCAATATAGCAGCCGTCCCGAATCGCCGAGCCGCCCGGCACGATCCGGACGTTTCGGTTCGTCGGGATCTGCTTGAGCGGAAAAGTGTGCTTGTCGCGGAACTGAAAACCCTCGGGCGGCATGGCCACGATGCGTCCAATGCGAAATCCCAGCAGAATACCTTTTTTCACCCAACCGTTCACACGCCAGCCGGCGGGCGAAGAGGCATCGGGTTCAGCCGCGCGGGCGCGGCCTTCGTTAAGGGCAGTCTTCAACTCCTCGAAGGCGGCGAAGTATTCGGGGCCGAACTCGCGGCTCTCACGAGCGAATAATTCTTCAATCCGGGATCCAAGGTCCATGGAGAAAATCTATCATATGTCGCGGTCAGAGGTGGTCACCCGGATGGGCACCTTCGGTTTGCGGGACTGTGAGCCGGGTTGCCAGGCGCCGAGGCAGCTTGGTAGATTACTGGTTTGAGGCGAGCGGTTAATGGACCGATCAAGAACCGTGAAACCGCTAGGCAAGTCCAGGCTATAGAAAGGCGATTCTGGCTGGAAACTCCATCCGAAAACTGATTGAGCTAGCGGCCTACCTGCGCGGGCCGGAAGGTTGCCCGTGGGACCGCGAGCAGACCTACGAATCCGTCAAGGGCTTGTTGCTGGAAGAGGCTTACGAGGTGATTGATGCGGTGGATGCCCGCGATTTTGACGCCTTTCCGGACGAACTGGGGGATCTATTGTTCCAAGTGGTCTTCTGTTGCCGGCTAGCGGAAGAAGAAGGAAAGTTCGATTTCGACGCGGTTGTCGAACGTGTGCGCTCCAAACTGGTGAGACGGCATCCGCACGTGTTGGGCAAGACGCACGCCAAAACAGCCCCGGAAGCACTGGCGAGCTGGACAGCGGCGAAAGAAGAGGAGAGCCGGCAAAAACGCGAGAAACGAAACCGAGAGAAGGCTTCGTTGCTCGACGGAATCGCCGGTGCCTTCCCCTCCACGCTACAGGCTCATGAGCTAGGGCTGCGGGCGGCACAAGTCGGCTTCGATTGGACCCGCCCGGAAGAGGTTCTCGAAAAAGTCCAAGAGGAGACGGCCGAAATCAAAGCTGCATTGGCAACCGGTCAAGCCAACAAGCGGCGAGCGCAGGAGGAAATCGGCGACTTGCTGTTTACGATCGCCAATCTGGCGCGGCACGTTGGGACGGACGCCGAGTCGTGCCTGCGCCAAGCCAATCAGAAATTCAAGCGCCGGTTTGAAAAGCTCGAACGCGAAGCGGCGCGACGCGGACGTGGCGTGCGCGAAATTTCTCCTGGAGAAATGGAGCAGCTCTGGCAGGCGGTAAAGGCGGAAGAATGAAGTACGCGATTCAGGTTTGCGAGAGCGTGGAAGAACTCGAAGCTTGCGTTCGCTTGCAACAGGAGATTTGGGGCTACTCCGAGCGAGAAGCCTATCCAGTACGCTTGCTGGTCAACCTCATGCGTGTCGGTGGAAACGCGCTCGGCGCGTTCACTCCGGAAAATGAGATTGTGGGGTTCGCCATATCCATGCCGGGTTGGCGCGGACGGCGGCGGTACTTTCATTCACTGGCCCTCGGCGTCAGAGGCGGGCACGAAAACCAGGGCATCGGCAAGGCGCTCAAACTCGCGCAAAGAAAAATCGCTTTAGAGCAAGGGATTGACTTAATTGAGTGGACGTTCGACCCGTTGCGCGCCAAGAACGCTTTTTTTAACATTGAGCGGCTGGGAGCACTGGCGCGCGAGTACGTGGCAGATTATTACGGTCAAGTGGAGAGCCGGTTTCAATTTGGGCTGCCCTCCGACCGCCTGATCGCTCAATGGCACTTGAACTCGGCGCGCGTCGCCCGGGTGATCGCCGGCGGGCCGGCGCGAACGCTCAAAAAACGCGCGGCTGCCGAGATTGAAATTCCCTCTCATCTGGATGCGCTTCATACGGCTGAAGCCGGCCGGCCTCTCGAGTGGCAAGCCAGAGTGCGAGGGCAGTTCCAACGATGGCTCGCCAAAGGACGGGTTGTGACGGGCTTTCGACGTGGGCCGGAAGCTTCTCATTTTCTGTTGGATTAGTGGCGTGGTCGAATCATGAGAGTGGACAGGGTTGAAATTCGTGAAATCCACATGCCGCTCGTTCATTTTTTTGAGACCAGCTTCGGCCGAACCACGGAGCGCCGCATCGTGTTGGTACGCGCGTTCGCGGACGGTCTAACCGGCTGGGGAGAAGTAACGTGCGGCGAAAAGCCGTTTTACAGCTACGAGACGCCGGAAACCGCCTGGCACATGCTGAGAGATTTTCTGATCCCCTGGACGCTCCAAAAAGAAGGGACCTCAGCGGTTGAAGTGGCGGAGCGCTTCCGGGTCGTGCGCGGCCACAATATGGCTAAGGCGGCGCTAGAGAACGCGCTGTGGAATATCGAAGCGCGCCAAAAAGGACTGCCCCTGGCAAAACTCGTCGGTGGCACGCTCTCGCAAATCCCTTGTGGAGTCTCGATCGGAATCCAAGATTCGGTGGAAGAT
>JAJYNF010000101.1 GCA_021786455.1 Acidobacteriota bacterium | reverse complement strand
GGAGCCGGAGCTCCACCCGGCCGGGAATATCTGCCGGGAGCCCCGCGGGTAGCGAGGGCGCGGTGTTTGTGCCGCGGGCCCTTCGGGTCACGAGCGTTGCAAGCCCATCTATTCCTCCCCCAGACGATAGCCGAGACCCCGCACGGTGTGGATAAGTTTTTTGTCGAATCCAGCATCGAGCTTGCCCCGCAAATAGGAAATGTAAACATCCACAACGTTGCTTTGTGGGTCGTGGGCGAGGCCCCACACGTTTTCCAGAATCATCACCCGGGTCACCGGACGGCCAGCGTTCCGCATGAGGTAGGCGAGGAGGGAATGTTCTTTCAGGGTGAGCGAAATTTTCCGTCCCGCCCGGCGAGCGCTCATATGCGTCCAGTTCACCTCCAAATCCCCCACGCGCAGCGTCGGCTCCAGCGGCAGGGCGCGGCGCCGCAGAACGGCGCGCAGCCGGGCCGCCAGCTCGGAAAACGAGCACGGCTTGCTCAGGCAGTCATCCGCCCCGAGGTCCAGCGCCCTTACGCGGTCCTCGGCGTGGCGCCCTTCGATCAGGAGCAGCACTGGGAGCGAGCGGCCTGTGGCTCGGAGGCTCCGCAACGCTTCCAGCCCGTCAAGCTTGGGCGGCGCCGAGTCAATGATCGCGAGGTCGAAATCAAACGCTTCGGGCAGGTGCACGGCTTCGTGCGGCTCTGTCGCTAATTCCACAGCGTGGCCCTCGGCCTTCAAGGCTCTCTGCAAGAATGTTCCGTAAGTCAGGTCGAGCGTGGTCACGAGTAGGTGCATCGCGGCGGTTGAGAAAGCCCCGCCCCTTGGGCCGGGGTGGGCGGCGGTCCTCTGACGCCCTCCTCAGCAGCCCGCCAGCGCGAACGACGCCTTCAGGGGGTCCTGTCTCGGAGGACGGGTTTGGAGATGTTGAGGAACTCGCGCAGACGGTCGCCGATCCCCTCACTGAGGCAGCACCGGCTCACGTGCTGAAGGCAATGCCGCTCAAGCCTCTGAATGGCCTCTACGTCCTCGGCCTCTCCGGTAATGATCAGGACGCGCCCGACCAGGCTGGGCCGAAGGCTTCGGATCTTGGAGACCATTTCCTCCGGCGGCGCGTAGGCGCAGCGCAAGTCCAAGAGCACGGCGTCAAAGCTCTCGCGCCGGAGCATGGCGAGGGCGTCTGCGCTACTATGCGCTATCTCCCCCTCGCAGCCCAAGTTGGCCAGCAGGACATAGAGGACATTGCGGATGCAGGCGTCGTCCTCGATGATTAGCACCCTGCGGTACGGCGCGGGGCTAGGCGTCATGATGGGTCTCCTTCACCGGCGGGCCGCTCGCTTGAACTCCCTGCCCGACCCCGTCCGTCACCCGAAGCCGGACGCTTTGGCTCATTGCTCCTTTCGTGAATCCATCGGTCCAGGAGGGCCTTGTGAAATCTCCATCGGCTGCCCAGCCTGAAGGCCGGCAGTTGGCGGGTGTAGATGGCCTTGTAAACCGAGTCACGGCAGACATGCAAATACTTGGTGGCCGCGCGCAGGTCCATGATCTCGGGCGCATCCTCTCCGCTGATGCCGTCCTTTTGCCGTCCCTCTTCGGCCCTCACCGCACCCCTCTCGGTGCTACAAGCTTCCTCTCTCGTGCCTCGCCAGCTAACCGCGCCAGGCCGCGCGGTAGAACCTCCCGCAGCACGCGAGGCACCGGTAGCGCCTGAGCATCAGGACCGCGAGAAGGACGCGCTCCACAAGATTCCTCCTCCGGCTTTCCCTCACATCCGTACCCAGGCAGTAAGGGCACCGCACGGCCCTCTTCCTAAGCTGGCTGGTCTCCGACACGCTCAGCCCCGCACAATTGCGTCGGCGAGATCCCGAAGCGCCTCCTCAACCTCGGGCGTAGGTTCAACGAACTGGACGGCAACCCGGTTGGGCGGTTCCTTGCGAACGACCCTCGCGCGAACGCGCACCTCCGGCTGGCCCGCCTGACGCACCAGGAAGCGCAAAACCGCTTCCTCCCCAAGGGCGATATTCCCCTCAAGCTCAACCAGCATGCCCCTTGTGCTGACGTTCAGGCTCGTGGATTTCAAATGGCGGCTGCCCACTTCCCACTCGACCGTGGTTCGGACCGGAACTCGCACGCGGTCCCGCTTCTCCCGCACCATCGCCCCGTGCATCGCTTTTAAGAGCGACCGCACCTGCTTGCCGTCGGCGGGCCGCTCGAGGCAAAAAGTGGCCCCGGCTTTGAACGCTTCCTCGAACCCCGCCGCGCCACGGGCGTCCGTCAACATGGCGATGGGCACCTTGGAATTCGCGGGCGAACTCCTTATGCGCTGAGCCAGAGCGCAGCCGTCAATCTGCGACCTGCTCGCGTTCAGAACGATTCCGTCGAACCTCTCGCGAGCAATGCGCCGGGCCGCTTCGCGGGCGTCCTCCACCACGATCACCTCACACCCAAGCGGCTCGGCAAGGCTCCGCGCGGACTCGGACAGCACCGGGTCGTCGCCCACAATCATCAGCTTCAGCGCCATCGAAGTTCCCTCCGCCTCACATGCAGCATGCCTCACGGAGTCGGCGGCCCCGAGGCAGCCGGATCGCCCTCGTCGGCAGGGCCGGGAACCTCGGCGCGTTTGCCTTCCGGCGGCGCGTCGTCTGAGGGGATGTGGATGTCGAGCTTCACCGGAAGCGACAGCATGTAGAGGACACACGCGGCGACAAAGACAACCGTCATCACGATGTAACCGACGAAGACGAAGAGCCACAGGTAATCGTTCACGGCACTAACCCGTTCCCCTTTGGCGCGCTTGCTCGGCCTCGACGGCCGCCCTCAGCACGGCCCACCCGTCGGCCTCGGCCGCCTCGGTCAAAGCTCGCAAGAAGCGCGCGCTGGGCGGTCGCCGGCCCGCCAAAACGTCGGAAACGTAGCTCGGCCGGAAACCTCCGGCCCGCGCGATGGCCGTGACGAAGCCGTGGGTCCTGCGAACCAGGCGGATCGTTGCCGGAAACAGTTCCTTCCCTGTGCGATTCGTGTTACTCTCCGGTAACCCCGTTGCTGAACTTTGTTCAGCGCATTGGAGCGTCACTAATTGTGACACAACATAAAGTGGCTGTCAAGAAAAAAGTAGCAGGCGGGCCAGCCGCCCAGGCGCCTTTTGCGGGCGCCGTCCGCGCCCTCCGCGTAGCCCTCAATGAAACTCAAGAGGGGATGGCGAGGCGATTGGGCATCTCGCTAAGTGGCTATCGCTACTGGGAGCGGGGCGAGCGAACCCCGCGCGGGCGGTGGCTGCTGAGGCTCCGCGAGCTTTGCCCCGACCCGCAGACCCGCCTGCTGTTCGGCGGCCCGACGGAGCCGATTATTGGCGAAAGCGCGCGGCCAGGCGCTAAGCCCGCCGCGACGCAGCCGGGAGGGTCATGGGACGACTACAAGAACGGCGTGATCGTAGCAATCGAGGCCCTGCGCGAGAAGGCGGTAAGCGGCGATGCGACGGCTCAAAAACGCCTCCGGGAGATTTTCACTCAACTCCGCCAGCCCGCGAGGAGGCCATCAGGCGGCGCAAGGGAATAGGGGAGCGGCCAGGGCGCCTGCCGTCGAAGGTAAGGGTCTTCTGTAATCTATACGCCACGGTTCATGTGGCAAGTGCAACTGCCGCGTCGTTCGAGGGTAAAAGCAGAGGCCCGCGGACGTGCATTTTGTGCTGGTATGCTTTCCCCAGTCACCTCTCCGGGGCTGCCCAATTTTATTGCAATCGTACTTGCGAGTATGGTAAAAAGACCAATCAGAGGGGACCATGGCGCCTGCAGGGTAAAGAGGACGGTCCCCGCGCGGATATCGAGTTCCCTCCGTTCGGCGGCAGGTTCGGGTTGAAACGACCGTTCCAACCAGCGCGCAGAGCGACGCTTCTTCGCAGGACGAGGGAATCTTCGAAGGTCTGTCCCCACCCAATTCGAGACGGAACGGCTGGATTAGCGCACCGAGCTTCACAATGCTGGAGATGTCTGCGGCCGAGCGGAAGCGTCTCCGGATAGCTTTTGCTCTAAGCCCGGCGCTCGAAATCGCCGGGGTAGTGGTTTTACTTTTAGTTGCTGCCGTGCTGCCGCCAGCCTGGCCGGAACCGCCGGTTCGCTCGCATTACCGAGTCGTGAATCTGCTGGCGCCTCCCCCCGAACCGCCGCTGGCGGTGAAGCCTGTGATTACCCGAGTTTCCCGAAAGCGCGTGCGTGTCGAGACGCTGAAATTACCGCCGGTTCGCGTTCCCCGCGTTGAGGCGCGTCGTTTCATCTTGCCACCACGGGTATCCCAACACCTCTCGATGCCCAAGCCCGTGGTGACACCACAGCTCGCGATGGTTACGCCACCCCGACCTTTGCCGAGGGTTCATTTGGGAGTATTGCGCAATGTAAGCATGGCCAAGCCGACCGTGCATCTCCCGGCAGGCAAGGTACAAACGGGCGGCTTTGGAAGCCCGGAAGGCATTACAGGACAGAATCTTGGCGGCAGTAAGGGCAATGTAGTACGGTTCGGCGCATTTAACCTGCCACCGGGTTCGGGCTACGGCAACGGCACTGGGGGCGAGGCGGGGAAGCGAGGGGTGGTTGCGAGCGCGGGATTTGGCAACGGAATTGTTTCCGCGCGCGCTGGTGATACGCCGGCCGGCGGCATGGTGCAATCGAGTGGATTCGGCAATGCGGTCGCTGGCGCGCCCACACGACGCGCGAGGCTTAGGAAAGCCAAGCCAGACTTCGAACCGGCCGTTATTCTCTCCAAGCCCAATCCCATTTATCCTGAAGATGCTCGGCGGTTACACATCGAAGGCAACGTTTTGCTGGACGTGGTTTTTCAGGCCAACGGCCGTGTCCGGGTCCTGCGAGTCAGATCGGA
>JAJYNF010000193.1 GCA_021786455.1 Acidobacteriota bacterium | reverse complement strand
ATCTAGAAATGGGCGATCTCAAGCTCGGCGGCCACTTCACCGGCGCGTTGAAGGTTCGAGTCGCACACCGCAAGGATCTCGGCTTCCGGCGCGTTTCGGCGCAGGTTTTCCGCGTGGCGCCGGCCCAGCGTGCCGACCCCGATTACCGCAACACCCATCTTGACCATATTTACGCCTCCAACGCTTCGCGCGTGAGCTAACCGCTTAGGCAACTTGCCATTTTACCGCAACATCCCTCTTATCCACAAGACATTGTGCGCCGCTGCTACGAAAATCGCGTCCGCTTCCACAACCTCCATCCGCCAGAGGCAAGTAAGCCGAACATGAAGAAAACCAGTGTGAGCATCCAGCCTGCGCTCAAGTGAAGCGCCGGCGCTCGGGCGATTGAGCCTAGCCCGAGGAACACGGCCACCGCCGCGATAACGATGACTCCGTCCCACCAGCGGCGCGGCGGAGCTTCGTGCGCGACCACGTCCTCGCCCCGTTGGGCCGCTTGGGCATGTTCAAGGTTCAGGCCGTAGCGTTCGCACTCTCTGGCGATGGCCTGCCGCGTGGAAACCTGCTCGCCTTCGGGGGCGGCCGCGCTGCTGATGGCTATCGCGCCCAGGATCATCGCCAACGAGCCGGCAATCACCATGCTTAAGGTCAGTTTGCCGTGGCCGGCAAATTCACTGAACACGAGCGCCCCCCACGCCAGGCCCCATAGTTGGTTGGTGTTAGAGAGCGGAACGCCGCGTCCGATACCGATGTACTTCGCCGCGTAATTCTGGAAAAGATCCCCCACCACCCAGCAGAATCCACCCAGGAATAACCAGAATAGCGCCGGCCGAGCCTGCTGTAGCTGAACGACTACGGACGCGCCGCCGCCGCTCAAGGAAATGGCCAATGCCGTCATGGTAATCACTTCACCCACCGTGAAAATGGTAACGAAAGAAATTGGATTCATCCCGCTTAAATAGGCTTTGCGGTAAGGGATGTACATCGTGCCGAACATCAATCCTGCGCCCAGCGCGGCGGCGATTCCGGCCAAGGCGCGATGGGGCGATCCCGAGGCTTCGTGCGCAGAGGCGTAAGCCAAGACCCCCGCCCCTCCCAGGATGGCAATCGCCCCGCCAACGACTTTGAAGGCTGTGCTCGGCCCCCCACCACGCAACTCACGGAAGAAAAACCATCCCCAAAACACCCCGATCAAGCTGTTAACGTTCCAGAGCGGAAAGGCGATGGAAAGCCCGACGTCGCGCACCGCAAACACCGTCAGGGTATTCCCCACCGCCCAGAGCGAGCCCGCCAAAACCGCCCAAATCATTAAGTGGGATTTTTGGCGAACGTCGGTGAAGACGTAACCGGTTCCCTTAAGCAGGGTGGGCAGGGTCCAGCGGGCCACGAACACGCCAGCGACCATGGCGAGCGAGATCAGGAACGGCGAAAGCCCGAGCGTCACCAACTTCGTGGGCGCTTCCGCGCCAGCCAACCAAGCGCCCGCCGCTAGACCGCACACAACCCCCAGCCCGTGCAAGGATTGAGTCGTATGGGCGGAGCGTGCTTCTAATGAAGTTGGCGATGGTGTTTTCACTTTAGTGAAGATAAACGAGCAGCATGATGCCTAACGCCAGGACAACCACGGGAACCCAAAACTGGCTGTCCGTCAAAATGGCCTTGGCCGTAGGCGCGCGCATGATGATCACCACCCTCTTCGGTTGACCGCGCTCAACGAGGCGGCCCACACGACCCCCTCGGCTTCACATTTACCTCCGCCCGAATCGCCAGCCCATTCTGTTTCCGGCAATTCAGCGCGAGCTGCCCAACTTACCTCCGCTACGGGACTCCCCTTCGGTTAAGGGCCCAGTCCGATGCGGCGGGCGCTTTCGAGGTCGCGGATTAAACCCCGCCGGCGGCGCGGGCGAAGCTCCGGCAACGCGAATGGGCTTTACGCCGGTATCTTTGCAAGTCATGCTCGGCGGGAAGTGGTCCACAACGGAGTCGGGAATTTCGGCCCGCGAAGCTGGAATGGGCGGCTCCGCGCCTGCCAATCGCGCTGGATCGAATCCGCCTAACAACTTGGTCAGCCGCGCGTTGGTGTCGCGCGGTCCTTCAGGAAGATAGGGTTTTTCGTCTGGCAAGGATGCGAGCGGCGGAAGGTCAAACAGAACATCGAGGAATTTGGCAAACGAGGCGTGATCCCCTGGGCTCGAAACGATCGCCCCGGATTGGGCGTAAGGTGAAATGAGAATCAGCGGAATGCGTGGCCCGTCACCGCAGGGATGCCCGTCGGGGCAGTGCTCGAATTGTGGCGGCGGAACGTGATCGTAGAAGCCACCGGGGTCGTCCCAAAGGATAATGATCACCGAACTGCGCCAGTAAGGGCTGCGCGCGATGAGGTTTACGTACCTGGCTACGAAGGATTCTGCAATCTGGGAGTCGGAATCCGCAGGGTGGTCGTCATCTCCCGAATACTGCGCCTGCACGCGAGGACTGGGGTTTGCCGGCCTCCAGCCAAAAGGATTCCCGCCGCCGCCTTTGATGAAGTCCACACTCCGCGCCGGCAGTCGCCGCTCCGTGATCACGGTTTGGAAATCGCTCAAGTCGTGGACGCCACTCCAAATCGGCGCGTTCAGGCGAATATATCCAAAATATTGCGGCGCGTTATGGTGCGGAATGTAGCCGGGATGATAATCGCCCTTTCCGTTTCCAAAGCCTTGCTGATACCAGCCCCAAGGGATGGCGCGACGGTCGAGCTTAGCCAATTCCGTGATATCCTGTTTGACCCCTGCGTTATCCTTCTTGGCCAGGGTCGCCTTCTTCCCCAGCAAAGTGAGCAGAAGCGTCGCGTAGGTTTGATCGAGCGCCGGATGCCGGGGGGCGTGGCCGCTCGCGTAGGGGCCCCACGGCGGGTTGTGGTCATTCACGATTGGCTCGCCGACGCCTTTGTCATCCGGGGCGACCGCCTCCCGCGGATTGCGCGCCCATTGCGTTTGGCCGGTCTGAGCGGCGATCAAATCAATGTTGCCCGGCGTCGAGGGGCCGTACATTCCCTCGAAGATATGATCGTATAATGCAAAATGGTGGGCGTAATACCAAAGGAAGGGGACGGTGTGGCAATCCTCAAAGGCCATGGTCAATAACCCCATATCGCGCGCATATCGCGCGGGTCCCCCGTGTTTTTCGATTCCCATCTCCTCGGCGGCCACAAACTTGTCCATACGGCCCTGGTCGGACTTGGCAATCAAGGACGGGCGCGAGTGGTTCGGGTCGGCCACATCCGGTGTTTTGAGAAAAAAGGGAGTGACCCAGGTGTGCCCAATGGGGTCCCATTGACGAAAGCCGTGTTGGCGAGCTTGTGGCGTTGCCAAATTGTCCGCGCCCGGATAATCGCCAAAGTAGAAATCGAACGAACGGTTCTCTTGATAAATCACAAAGACGTGTCGGATGTGCGCCCGCAGATTGGCAACGAATTGCCCCTTCGACGGTCGGCTCAGCGCCCGGCTAGACGCGCCCATGGCTGCGCAACCGAAGAGCAAAACCAAGGCGGGCGAAACAAATTTCGTCATCACATCTAGCTCAATCTTCGCCCGGCGATGCGTCTGAATCATTCCGCGCCTCTTTCTATCATCCCGGCGCAAGCTTGGCGTGCGATTGTCGCCTACATTTCTTTAGAAATCAAACCGTCCTTCTCCACGCGGACCAGCTTTCCTTCCCAGCCCGAAGATCCGTCACATCTGCTCGAAGACCATACGGTTAAATTAGCAAACGAGAGCAAACTGTTCCACGTCCCGAACTATCCGTTACCCGCCCATACATTTTCTCTGGCGAGATTATCCGTCTCGGCTGCCTCTTGTCGGCCTCCTCCTCACTCTGACGGCTTTCAGATAATCGCTTAGCTAATCTGGCCACCGCGTCCTTTGTAACGTGTCTTTGAGTACTCGTCAAGTATTGTTTGTGCACGAATCCCTTTCTGGTGTCGTGCGTGCTAAAGCGCTTGCCGGGGCGACATTTGTGGCACGGCCATCTTGGCCGTGCTTCGACACGGGCAAGACGCCGGTGCCACATCGCGGTAAAGAAGTGCTAGACGCGCGACACTAGGAGGCCACACATTCAGGTCTGCGTAAGTCAGGGGACGGTGAAGGCTCCCAGCCGGTAACAAAGCCCGGGTTCCCTTTGCCCCGGAGCGCGCGGGCGAGGCTCGTCGGATAGGCGGCGATTTGCTAACCGATTAGAATAACTTGAAGGGCGATTCAGGATGTGATATAGACTCGGAAGCTCGGGCGCTTCGGAGCAGGAAGTGAGAAGGGCCGGCCGGCAAATCCGTCTGCTCCGTTGATCGCTGCGAGGGCCAATTCGTAGGCCGTGCGTAGATGACTGCGCGCAGCACACGGGGGTCCATGCAGGAGGGGGCAAGCAGGGAGGACTTAGCGATGAAAAAGCGATTGACCGCCGCGCAAGCCATCATCGGATTCCTTAAGCAGCAGTGGACGGAGCGCGACGGCGTGCGAAGGCCATTCTTTGGAGGCTGCTTTGGAATCTTTGGTCACGGCAATGTTACGGGTATCGGCCAGGCGTTACAGCAAAACCTTGATTTCCCTTTCTATCTCTGCCGCAATGAGCAAGCGATGGTTCACACGGCGGCGGCGTTCGCCAAGATGAGTAATCGGCTGCGAACCTTGGTCTGCACGACCTCTATCGGGCCCGGCGCCACGAACATGGCCACAGGCGCTGCGGCGGCCAATATCAATCGCCTTCCCGTGCTTCTGTTGCCGGGCGATATTTTCGCGCGGCGCAACGTTGCCCCGGTCCTTCAGCAACTGGAATCTTCCCACTCTGCCGACCTCTCGGTCAATGATTGCTTTAAGCCGGTCTCGCGTTACTGGGACCGCATTCAGCGCCC
>JAJYNF010000082.1 GCA_021786455.1 Acidobacteriota bacterium | reverse complement strand
CCAGGTTTCCAGCAGCTCCTCGCTGAAGACGTCTCCTTTGAGCAGAAAATCGTGGTCCCGCTCAAGTTCATTGAGAGCTTGCTCGAGCGAACCCGGCAGCGACGGAACTTTCTTCATCTCCTCGGGGCCGAGGTCGTAAATGTCCTTGTCCAGCGGTTCTCCGGGATCAATCTTGTTTTCGACGCCGTCGAGGCCGGCCATCATCATGCCGGCGAAGGCCAGGTACGGATTGCACGACGGGTCAGGCGGCCGGAACTCCACGCGCTTGGCTTTCGGGCTGGCAGAGTACATCGGGATGCGGCAGGCCGCGCTGCGGTTGCGCCGTGAATATGCCAGGTTGACCGGCGCTTCGAAGCCCGGAACCAGCCGCTTGTAGGAATTCGTGGTGGGCGCGATCAGCGCGGCGAGCGCCGGCGCGTGACGCAGCAGCCCGCCGATGTACCACAGCGCCGTCTGGCTCATTCCGGCGTATTTATCACCGGCAAACAGCGGTTTTCCGTCTTTCCAAAGGCTCTGGTGAGTGTGCATGCCGGAGCCGTTGTCCTGATAAATCGGCTTGGGCATGAAGGTCACCGTTTTGCCGTATTGTTGGGCGACGTTGCGGATGATGTATTTGTAAATCATCATCCAATCAGCTGACTTAACGAGGGGATTGAATTTCTGATCAATTTCTCCTTGTCCGCCGGTGGCTACTTCATGGTGATGGCACTCGATGGTGAGCCCGGCTTTTTCCATCGCCAAGACCATTTCGGAGCGCAAATCCTGATAGTGGTCGGTGGGCGGAACAGGGAAATAGCCTTCCTTGTATCGCGGCCGATAACCCAAGTTGTCCTTCTCGCGGCCGGAGTTCCACCGTCCCTCTTCGGCGTCAATAAAGTAGTAGCCGTGCTGCTGCGCCTGATCGAAGCGGACATTATCAAAAATGAAGAACTCGGATTCCGCGCCAAAATAAGCCGTGTCCGCGATTCCCGTGTACTGAAGGTAAGCTTCCGCTTTGCGCGCGATGTGGCGTGGATCCTTGATGTAATGCTGCTTGGTCACGGGGTCCACAATGTCACCGATCATCACCAGCGTCGGCACCTCGGTGAATGGGTCCACCATGCTCCAGCGCGGGTCGGGAACCAGCAGCATGTCGCTCTCGTGGATGGCCGCCCAGCCGCGAATGCTGGAGCCGTCCATCCCAAAGCCCTCCTCAAAGGACTTCTCCTCGAGTTGGTGGAACGGAAAAGATACGTGGTGCCATAGGCCAGGGAGATCGGTAAACCGGATATCTACCATCTTGATGTTGTTTGTTCTGCAGAACTCCAGAACCGTCTTCGGGTCACTCATACAACCTCCACAGAGAAGTGAAATGAGCCATCGCGGGCGTCGCCACCAACAACGAGGGCAGAGCTAATTGCCGGGCCGAGTAAATTAACCTGTTCTTCCGCTAGAGTCAAGGAAACAGTTGAACCCAAGAATCACCCGGAGGCAGCGATATGAACATGGCGCGGCGGTGAGCGTCGCGAGACCCGCGCGGCAGGTCAGCCCCTCATTTAACCGACAGGGTTAGAGCCCAGCGAGCGCGGCCGCCTCTTGGGAAATTCCCCTGAAAGCCGCGGAACATTACCGCGCCATGTCTCGCCAGAAGCCGCCATGCTACAGCCAGCGTTTAGCTCCGACATTGTCCGCGGCCAGAAGCCGAGTTTCAGCTCGGACACCACACTCTTCGAGTGTTTTGACGATCAGACGCCCGATGTCTTCCCCGTCGGCGCGGGCAAACGCCAACACCGAAGGTCCCGCTCCGCTCAGGCACAATCCCGCCAGGGCGGGATGTTGAAGGCGTAAAACCTTCTCCAAGCCGGGAATCAATGCCGCGCGGTAGGGCTGATGAAAGCGGTCATCAAACAGAAAGGGGGCAAGATCCAAATGGCCGGAAAAGAATTCCGCCGCCAGCGCAGCGGCTCTCTGTAGGTTATGGACACCTTCGGCCCGGGTGTATTGGGAGGGCAACACCGCGCGCGCCTTCTCCGTGGGCAAGGGATAATCGGGAATCACCAGCACCAGCCGAGGGGTTTCCGGCACTGGACATGACCAGGTTTGAATGCGATGGCCGTTCTCGACCGCAATGGTAAAGCCACCGTGCCAGGCGGCCGCGACGTTATCGGGGTGACCGCCCTCCAGCCGCGCGGCGCGGGAGAGCACTTCGTCATCCTTGGCAGATCGGCCTGCCAGACGGTGAGCCGTGGCGATAGCCCCGATAATCGCCGCGGCGCTCGATCCGAGCCCGACCCCGATGGGAATCTGGTTGCGGATTTCAAGATCTATGCCTTGCCGGTAACCCCATTCTTGCAGCAACTCCTGCATTGTGCGGGCGACAAGGTTGCTTTCATCCAAGGGAACCCGGTCGGGTGTTGCGCCGTGATACTGAATGGAAAGGCTGCCGTCGTCCCGGAACCGGGCGCGCAACTCCAGGTAGAGTTGAAGCGCAATGGCAGCGCAATCAAACGCGCAGCCCAGGTTGGCGCTCGACGCGGGAACACGGACAGAGACGGCTTGCGGCATAAGCGGAAAGCTCGATATGAGGGGCAAGGCTTAGGTGCCGCCGGCGATGGCCGGAATCAAAAGGACTTCGTCGCCTTCCCGAAATGCGTAACCCGCCCCGCCAAGAAAACGGATGTCTTCGTCGTTGACGTAAATGTTCACGAAACGATGCGGTGATCCGTTATCGGCGCAAAGAGCTTTCTTGATGCCGGGAAACTGCTGCTCCAGGCCTTCAAACAACCCGGCGAGGTTAGCTGCTTCAATTTCCGCGACTTCAATCCCATCCGTATATTTCCTTAGCGGGGGGGGAATGCGAACCGTAATAGCCAAAGGAACCTCCAAACGGCAATTCACTAGAGCCTTCTTAAGCCGCGGCTGGGGCCAGTCCAAGGTAATGCTCTTCAAATTCGGCCAGCTTCGGCCGGATAGCGTCACTTGACGGAACCACGCCACTGACCGCTCCAATCGTCTTCAGGCCGTTGCCGGTGATGGCCAGCACGATGGATTCATCGGGATTCAGACGGCCTTGCTCGATTAATTTTCGGGTTACAGCGACGGTCACGCCGCCCGCCGTTTCCGCGAAAATACCTTCCGTCTCCGCGAGCAACCGAATGCCTTCGACGACGTCGGCATCGGAAGCGTCCTCGCCCGTGCCGCCCGACCCGAGCATGGTTTTGACAGCGTAATAGCCGTCGGCGGGATTGCCGATGGCCAGGGATTTGACGATCGTATGCGGCTTTTGCGGTTCGATTTCCGGCGAGCCTCTCTTGGCCGCCGTCGTTATGGGGCAACAACCCGTCGCCTGGGCGCCGAAAAATTTGGTGGCCTGCGCTTCGACCCAACCAAGCTGCTCAAGCTCGCGGAAGGCTTTATGGATTTTCGTAATCAGCGATCCGCCGGCCATCGGTACCACGATGTTTTGCGGCAGTCGCCAGCCCAGTTGTTCGGCCACTTCGTAGCCGAAGGTTTTTGATCCCTCCGAATAATAGGAGCGAAGGTTGACGTTGACGATGCCCCAGGAATATTTTTGCGCGATCTCCGAGCAAAGCCGGTTGACCTGATCGTAATTGCCGTTGATGCGGACAAGCGTCGCTCCGTAGATTTCCGTGCCGATGATTTTTTCAGACTCAAGGTCAGCGGGGACAAAGAGAAAGGCTTTGAATCCCCCTCGCGCGGCCTGGGCGGCCACAGCGTTAGCCAGATTGCCCGTGGAAGAACATCCGACGGTGTCAAAGCCAAACTCCCGAGCCTTCGAAAGAGCCACAGCCACAACCCGATCCTTAAAGGACAGGGTGGGAAAGTTTACTGCGTCATTTTTTAGATAAACTTCGCGGGCGCCGAGCGCGCGGGCAAGGCGAGGCGCTGGAACCAACGGCGTGAAGCCCGTGTTGGCTCCGACCGAGGGATCACTGCTCAGCGGCAGCAACTCGCGGTAGCGCCACATCGTTGGCGGCCGCTGCGCGATGGCCTCCCGTGGCAAGTCGGCGCGCAGCCGGTCGTAATCATAAACCGCTTCGAGTGGCGCCCAACAACCTTCGCACGCCGCGGTGGCGCTGACCGGATAAACACGGGAGCATTCCCGGCACTTTAGATGAGACAGATAAGTCACGCTACCTCCCTGCCCGTTTCTCATCGAAGACCGGTTAAGCCAAAGCGCGAGGACCCGAGGGGTCTATACTAAAAAGCCCTCCGGGTTTACCGGGGGGCTGAATGAAGGCTTACTGACCCTCTCTCATCTCCCCCTAATACGGGCAGGAGTTAGCACCTGACCCCCGACTTTCGTCGGGGCGGTTGCCGTGGCGTCTTCGGGCCCGTCCCTCGGCCACTCTTGATGAGATTCAGGCTTGCTGAATCACGTTCCAAATTGACGACCCTTATCTTAAGCGACACCCCTGAGCCTGTCAATCGAAAAAGTGGTGATGTCTTAATTTGGAATCCAGCGCGTGCCAGGCCCCTCCTGGTCGTGCCCGCGGAGCGCCTTACGGGCGGGGACGCCCGAGCCGTAACCCCACCCTTCATTGACCCCGGGGGAACAGAACAGCTTGAGGTCGCGGCGGCAAGATTTAGAATTGGACCGAAAACCCACCCCGCAGAGTCCGGTAGGCCGGGGTGAGAAAGATGGGTTTGCCGTTGGATGGGTTCATGGGGACTTCGCCCTGATCTAGAAGGTTACGAAAGTCCGCCATTGCCTCGATATGCGCCGGGAGGAAGGCAACGGTGGGAAGAGGCTGCTGAATCTTGACCCCGAGATAAGGCCCCACCCCAGCTTGCGCCAGACCGTATGGGTCCACGACCGTCACCGTTCCCGCCGTCAGCCAAGTGTAGGATGCGATGATTTCAGTGTGGGAGACTGGCAGGCGA
>JAJYNF010000160.1 GCA_021786455.1 Acidobacteriota bacterium | reverse complement strand
CAGCCGCAGCCGCCCCCCCAGTTTTTGCGTGACGTTCCCCGCCACCAGCCGGTCTTGGGATCTCGCCGTGACCTTCACCCCGCTGAAATCTCCAAACGGATGAATGTGCACCGTGCCTTTCACCTGGAATTGCTGCCAATCCCAGTGGCTCGCAAGACGATAATTGCCGGGCGGCAACTGGACATGGCTTAAGTCGAGCGCCAGCTCATCGTCTTGATTCCCAACCGTCACCCGAACCGGGGCAGGGTAAAAATGTCCCGAGGCTTCAAGTCCCCACTCGCGCGCTCGCGGCAACAGTCGAAGCTGCTCTTGGGTGGCGCAGGTTAGCTTGACCTTGGACTCGATTCCCAAAGGTAAATTGGCCTTTTGCGCGAGCGATGCGGAAGGAGCCTCGGCGTCGGGGATGCGCACCATCCATAGGTACGCCGGGCGCGTTCGAGGTTTGGGCGGCTGATTTTCCGAACACAGATTAACGATTCCATTAGGCGATGGTTGCGCGAACGCGGCCCGGAAATCGGTCTGGGGTGAGACCAGCATGTGGAGGTTTTCCAACATCGCGGCGCCGCCCGCCGCCAGACCCACTGGCGTGCCGTAAAAAAGCATGGCCAGAGACGCTGCCAAGCCCGCCGATTGCTCGACGGCCGGGGCCGGCCCGGCGGTCGCCGGGTTGTACGTGGTAATGGACGGCATGACCGCCCCCAGCAGCACCTGCGCCTGTTGAGACGCCGGGGCTTGCGAATTAAGCTGCGGCAGCGCCACCCCATAGCGGGAGGAAAATCCCCTCAGCACCGCCCCCAAATCCTCGCTGCCCGGCTTTGATTGATCGTATTGAGACAGGGTGGCAATCAACGCATTCACGGTGGCTGTCTGCTGCGCGTAGGCCGCCAGCTGCGGAATAAGTTCCGGATTCTGGCTCACCGGATGGCTAAATTTTTTCAAGTTTAACCCTTGCGGTCCCAGGATCAGCCCTACCACCGAAGCCTGCATGGGAATCGTCCATTCCGAGGTAGCATGGACGGGCTTGGCCGGCAACACCTTGATCCCCTTTTTCCCTTTCGTCTCGGTCGAAACCACAACCAGCGCGATTCTGGCCTTGCGCCCGATCACTGCTGGAACCTGCCTGGGCGTGAATTTCACCTTATCGCCGGCGCGAATCCGATTCACCGATTGTAAGGGCAACCCCGCGCGGTGCTTCGCGGCAAGCACGTTCAGCTTGAACGTCATCACCGGCAGGGTGCCTCCCACGCAAAGCGTAGGCGCGGCCGGCAGGACATTCATGGAAATACCCCAGGCCGGCAGAAGACATCCGAGACCTGCGCCCGTCACGAGCGCATTAGTCAACCAACGGAGCCAGCGACTTCGTTCCATCACAATTATTAGATTACCTTCGCACGCCCTCGGTTCGCAACCTCTCCCGTCCTTTAGAGTGCGCGACATCACATTGCGCGGGACCGTTGCCGGGGACGGCGTTTTGAAAGGGTTGGATGTCGAATCGGTCTGCCGAGGTTGCAACTGCGTCCGAGCAACCCTTCGTCCCAGCCACCCCGGTGGACCCATCAGGGCGGCGTTATCGGAATTGAATCTTGGAAAAAACCGCCGCGTGCGTGCTCCGGAGCGGAACCTTCCGAGGCACGAGGGATATGTTGAGCGCGAGCGGAACGCTGCTTGGCGCGAAGCAAGCGCGGTCGTTGCAAGCCTGATAACTCAATTCGCCTCGGAGCGATATTGTGGAGATGCCTTTCGGCGTCCCCACCCTCACCACCAGCCCGATCGGCAGCTTGCCTTCGTAAACCAAGAGAGGCGTCTTGGAAAAAGCCAAACGCTTCAGCCGGCCGGCGGGATAAATAATTTTCTCCACCTTCGCGTCGGGCGAACTTTTGAACCGCGCCTCGGTAGGGATCAAATAGTCGAGCGACAGATGGTGGGCGTTAATGTGATAGCCCGGAGCGATCTGAGCGATAACGGCCGCCCGAACCCGAGACCCCGGATGCGCTCCCTCCGTCGCCATTAGCAGTTGCGCGCGAACGATTTGCGGCGGCTCCTGCCCCAGCGCGCTAATCGCCAAAAGGCAGGCCAGCACGCCTCCCACAACGATCCGTCTGGGCGATCTTGAATTCCGAATCTTTAGTGGGCGGTGGGCGATCTTCAAATCCTCGTTAGCCCCCGTTTAGATCGAGTTCTTCCGCATCAATTTAGCCATGGCCTCGCGGGCCATCTTCAGGCTGGTAGGGCAACTGCCGTCCACCTCCCGGCACTGAAGAACGGTGTAGCCACAGCCGCAGGTGCAGTGCTCCGAAGAAAGCTTTTTTTTGAACTCAGCGAGCTGCGCCGCGGAAAGTTTGGACACATCCACGCCTGGAACGGGCGAGTTGACCTCAGCCGGCGTTTCCACGCTAATGTCCGCGGACCCCGGAACCGCCGGAGTGAAGCTCGCCAGTGGTTGGTTGGGGCGAGCGGCCAGAAGCTGCCGCACTTCTCTCAGAAAAACCCCTTCGCTCATCGCTCCGACGTGCTTGGCGTAAATTCTTCCATCTCGACCGATCACAAAGCTGGTCGGCAGCGCGTAAATGCCGCCGTACAGCTCGCCCACCTTGTCCGTGCCCATGACGACCGGGTAATTCATTTTGAATTGCTGGTAGAATTGCCGCACAGGGGCGGAGCTGTCGTCCATGGAAACTCCGACAACCTGTAGCCCTTGCGAGCCGTACTTCCTTTGCAAGTCCTCGAATTCCGGAATCTCCAGCCGGCAAGGCCCGCACCACGTTGCCCAAAAATCCAAGATCACCACTTTGCCGCGCAAATCCCTCAGGTTAATTGTCTGCCCCGAGAGCGAGGTCAGCTTGAATTCCGGAGCCATGGGATAAGCGCCATCGCTCTTGGCCGATCTCGCGGCGGTTGCCGGAGCGATCCAAAAGCGATTGGCCAAGTAGAGCCCACCCGCGACAACGGCTCCGAGCACAACGCCCAAGACGATTCTTTTCGCCTTCACGCAACGCTCCTTCCTCGAAAAGCCGGGGCCGAATGCTTAATTATCGGGGTCCTGAGCGGATCTGGGAAACTTCCGGTTTGCCGGCCACCATCACGTTTGCAGAATCCGCAACGGCCATCGCAGGCTGCGCATTGCGGAACCATCGCCAGGCTAGAATCGGCGCGGCCGCGAGCGCCAATAGCGCGATAAATTGCGACGTCGAAAGCAGGTGATGGAAAACGAAGCCGCGGTCCGGATCCCCCCGAATAAACTCATCGAAAAATCGGATCACGGCGTAGAGCACGATGTACAGCAGGAAAATCTCGCCATCCCGTTTTTTGTGCCCATACCACCAGAGGAGAAAACCGAAGATGGCAAAGCAGGCGGCAGACTCGATCAATTGCACCGGCCACAGCCGCACACCGAGCGGCGTGCCAGAAAGTTGATGGGCATACGGATTGGTAAACACTACACCGAGAAAGGAATGCGTTGGCGTGCCGTAATCATCGCCCGCCGCAAAGCATCCCCATCGGCCAATCGCTTGCCCCAACACCACCCCCGGAGCGCAGGCATCAAACAGCTTGCGAGCCGGAAGCTTCTCCGCCCGAATGTACACGATGGCGAACAGAATGGCTCCAATGAGTCCGCCATAAAATACTCCGCCCGCCTGGAGCGTCGCCAAAGAAAAAATTCGCCCCGGATGCGTGTTGTAGCCGTAGTAAGTCCAATCGGTGATAATCATCAGCACCTTCGCCCCAATCAGCGCCGCAATAATGACCCAGGTGCTGAAGTCCACCATCGTCCCGCCATCCAGTCCTTCGCGCCGCCCTAATTTCACCACCGTATAAAGCGCCGCGACCAGCGCCAAAGCGAGGATCGGACCGTAAGTGGGCATTTGAAACGAACCGATCTGAAATAAAATGGGATGCATAATACCGCCTTTCGAGGGTCAACCCCTGAAGCAAGGATGATTATTCATACGCCGCCTGCCGGTATGATTTGGCCCTTTCTCTCTCCGTCCGCCGCTCTTCCTCCACGCGCGAGATGTGGCCTTGCCAAAATTTGCCTTCCCTTTACAGCGTAAACCGATTCAAGAAAGAAAGGTAGCCCGAGAGAAGAGTGAATTTATTGAGGGCCATCAGCGCTCCGATGACAATCAATAAAACGCCTGAAGCCACTTCCACCACCTGCAAGTATCGGCGAAATCGCCCGTAGAATTGGATGAACTGTCCAAGCCCGATTCCGGTCAGAAGAAAAGGTATGGCGAGTCCCGCCGAATAGACGGCCAGCAGGAACATTCCTTGGTAAACAGCATGGCGAGTGGCAGCCAACGCCAGAATAGCGGCCAAAATCGGCCCGACGCACGGAGTCCACCCAAAAGCGAAAGCAAAGCCCAGCACGAACGACCCCGTTAGGCCGCGCTTCGGCGCTCCCGTGTTCACCCGCGACTCGCGGTAGAGCAGAGGAATCTTAAGCAGGCCCGTCAAATGCAAGCCGAAAACGATGACGATGATTCCGGCCACAATATTAAAAATATTCCGCTCGGCCGAAAGGAAGCGTCCTACGGCCGTCGCCGAAGCGCCCAAAGCAATGAACACCATCGAGAAACCCAATACGAACGCTATCGAATTACCGGCGATTCGCCCCGCTAACCCCGCTCCAACCCCGGCCTTCAGTTCCTCCATCGAGGCCCCGGAAAGCATGGAGATATATCCGGGAACCAGCGGCAGGACGCACGGCGATAAAAATGAAACAACGCCCGCCACGAATGCGATCGGAATGCCCAACGGATGACTATGCACGGTCCTTTGCGCGGCTTTCCCCCGGCTCCAGCCTTCTTAGATGCGCGGGAAAGCAATTCGGATGCGGCCTTGATGAATTCCCTTGAACCTCCAACCGGTGAAGTGTATCATACCGCTCTTTTCCTGGGGCCCCAAGATC
>JAJYNF010000305.1 GCA_021786455.1 Acidobacteriota bacterium | reverse complement strand
AACCGAACTTTGACGCCAGACGCATTACCCGCAGGGCTTTGCGATAACCTTCGGGGTTCGGCATGCCGAAGTTCCGCAGCAGTTTCTGCTTGGTGTCGCGCCCTTTCTGGTGACCCACCACCGCCACGGGACGGCCTTCGAATCGGGCCAAACCTGCCACAATGGCGGGGTCATCGGCAAAGCGGCGATCGCCGTGGATTTCCGTAAAGTCGGTGCATAGCATTCGGATATAGTCGAGCGTGTGAGGACGCTGGGGGTGGCGCGCCAACAGCACTCGCTGCCAAGCATCCTGGCTTGGCCCTGGAGTTTCCTGGCGGAGGCTTTCCACCTGCTCGCGCAGCCGTTCTATTTCTTCCTGCGCCGCCTCAGAATGCGAAGTCGCGCTTTTCAGCTCAGCAATCTGCTTCTCGAGCTCCTCGACCATCGCGAGTTGTTGCTCGCGGGTTGCCATAGAAAGTGCTTTCCCTCCTCGGCCAGCGGCCTCAGTTGGCGGATCGAGCGGAAGCGTTTCCAGAAAATTGAATCGCCGCCGCATCACCGAACAGCTCGGCCACGCGCGTTTTGAAGGCTTCTCCACTCCTGACGCAAAGTTTTGGTTTCGGCCGCAAAACCGCGCGAAAGCTACCTGGCCGTTCCACCTCGAACACAATCAGATCTTGTCCAGGGCATGATTGAAGGAGCGCCTCAAGGCGCTCCCACAAATCGTCGCCAGCCTTATCCAGGTTCAACCGCAGGCGGATGGCGCTCGGGTTTCCATTGACGGCGCTGTCCAAAGGCTTGGCCTCGCTGACCACAACTTTGGGCCTCGAATTTTCCTCCAAGCGCGCGCGCCCTTTGACCAGCAACACGGCGTCGGGTTTGAGGACTTCTTTCAGCTCTTGATACGCCTGGGGAAACACGAGCAGCTCCACCGCGCCGCGCCAATCCTCCAGCCAAGCTGCCGCCCACAAATCGCCTTTTCGGCTCGGTCGAACGCGGAGCCCGGTCAAAATGCCACCCAGGGTTACGGGCGCGTCATGCGGCAATTCTTCAAGCGAGGAACTGTCCTGCGGGGTCAAAGTCGCCAATGGCTCCCGATATTTGTCGAGCGGATGACCGGTCACATAAACGCCCAGCACTTCCTTCTCGCCTGCCAGACGGTCGGCCTCCGACATCTCCGGCGTATCGGGCAGGTCGCGCCGCCCGGCCACCGGCAGTTCGCCGCCCATAAACAAGCCGTGCTGCCCGCTTTGGGTTTCGCGCTGCCGCTGAGCGGCCTGCTCCATTGCCTTATCCAGCGCCGCCAGCATCCGCGCGCGGCCGGCCCCCAGCGAATCGAGCGCCCCCGCTTTAATTAAGCTTTCCATCACTCGTTTGTTAATGAGCCGCAAATCCACGTGTTCGCAGAATTGGAACAGGTCATCGAACCGTCCCAGCAACTTTCTCGCTTCCAAAGCCGAACGAATGGCAGCCTCGCCCACATTCTTAATGGCCATCAGCCCGAACCGAATCTGATTGCCCTGCGGGGTAAACGTCACGTCGCTGGAGTTCACGTCGGGCGGCAAGATGCCGATCCCCATCTCGCGGCACTCATTCAAGTAGAACGTCAGCTTTTCAGTGTTACCAATTTCCGAAGTCACGAGCGCGGCCATGAATTCCACCGGATAATGCGCTTTCAGATAGGCCGTTTGATAGGCGATCACGGCATAAGCCGCGGAATGTGATTTGTTGAAACCGTAGCCGGCAAACTGCGCCATCAGGTCAAAAAGCTTTTCCGCCTTTCTGGGAGGCACGTGGTTGCGCTTGGCGCCGGCCAGGAATTTTTCGCGCATGGCGGCCATTTCTTCGTGATTCTTCTTGCCCATCGCCCGTCGTAGCACATCCGCCTCACCCAGACTAAAACCGGCAACGCGCGCGGCAATCTGCATCACCTGCTCTTGATAGACGATCACGCCGTAAGTCTCTTCCAGGATTTCCTTTAGTTGAGGGAGGTCGTAGCTTACCTGTTTCTTACCGGTCTTGCGGGCGATAAAGTCGTCAATCATGCCGCCTTGAATCGGCCCCGGACGGTAAAGGGCGTTGAGCGCCGTGAAATCGCTCAGGCGGCTGGGCCGGACTCGGCGCAGGATATCCGTCATGCCCCGGCTTTCAAACTGAAAGATGCCCGCCGTCAATCCTTTTCCCAGGAGCTCGTAAGTCGCCGGGTCGTCCGGAGGAAGAGCTTGCAGGTCAAGCTTCTCTCCCCGGCAGGACTCTATCAAGCGTACCGCGTCATCCAGCACCGTCAAGGTCGTCAGACCCAGGAAATCCATCTTGAGCAGGCCAATCTTCTCGAGGTCGTCCATCGCATACTGAGTCGTGATTTCATCCTTGTTGCTCTTGAACAGTGGGACGATTTCTTGCAAAGGCTGGGGGGAGATGACAACTCCCGCAGCGTGGGTGGAGGCATGTCGCGCCAGACCCTCAAGCTGCTCGGCCACTTGGAGCAAGTCGCCGACCCGCGGATCGCGTTGCTGAAGCTGTCGCAGCTCCGGCGTTTGCTCGAGCGCCTCCCGAAGAGTGATGTTCAAGGTTCCCGGAATGAGCTTGGCAATGCGATCCGCTTCCGCGAAGGGCATGCCCAAAACGCGCCCCGCGTCGCGCACCACCGCTTTGGCGCCCATCGTTCCAAAGGTGATAATCTGGCTGACGTTTTCTCTGCCGTACTTGCCCGTCACGTAGCTGATAACTTCTTCCCGCCGCCGCATGCAGAAATCAATGTCAATGTCCGGGAAGCTGATGCGTTCGGGATTAAGGAACCGCTCAAAAAGCAACTCGTGCTGGAGCGGATCAATATTGGTGATCCCCAGCGAATAAGAAACCAGGCTCCCCGCGGCAGAACCCCGCCCCGGCCCCACCGGGATGCCGGCCTCCCGCGCAAAACGAATAAAATCCCAAACAATCAGGAAGTAGCCGGCGAATTGCATCCGCTGAATGAGCGCAATCTCCCCGTCGAGCCGTTCCTGGTAATGTTCCAGCGGATGGCGGAGCCGGCCCGCCGCTTGCTGTTGTTCCAGCCGAGGTCGTCGCCGCTCGAATCCTTCTCGAGACACTTTCTCAAAATAAGTATCGAGCGTTTCTCCCGTCGGAACCTCGAAGTGAGGAAAAACGTGCCGTTCCTTCTCCAGATGAACGTTACAGCGATCCGCGATTTCAAGCGTGCGGGTCAGCGCCTCTGGAATCTCGCCAAAGGCCACCGCCATCTCTTCGTAAGATTTGAAATAGAATTGGTCGGTCGGAAACTTCATCCGGTTGGCGTCCGCCAGGGTCTTGCCGGTTTGAATGCAGACCAGCACCTCCTGGGCGCGGGCGTCGGCGCGAGTCAAATAGTGACAATCGTTGGTCGCCACCAGAGGAATACCCGTCTCGCGTGACAGCTCGACCAGCCGAGGATTGATTCTCTGCTCCTCGGCCAATCCTTGGTCCTGAATCTCCAGGTAAAAATTTCCCTTGCCAAAGATGTCCTGGAGGTCGCAAGCCGTTTGGCGCGCCGCATCATAGCGGTCTGCCATCAGCGCATTCGCGACCTCCCCTCGCAAGCAGGCGGAAAGAGCAATCAAGCCCTCTGAATGGCGCGCCAGCAGGTCTTTATCAATCCGCGGCCGATAATAATAACCTTCGAGGTAGGCGGCAGAAACCAGTTTGACCAGGTTGCGGTAGCCCTTGTCGCTCTCGCAAAGTAAAACCAGGTGGAAAGGGCGATCGGCCCCCGGCGACCGGTCAAAACGGTTCGTGGTGGCCACGTAAACCTCGCAGCCAAGAATCGGCTTGACCCCATGTTGCTTTGCCGCCTCGTGGAATTTGACCGCGCCAAAGAGGTTTCCGTGGTCCGTTAGGGCGACGGCTGGCATTTTGAGCTCGGCGGCCCGCTCCATCAGGCGCGGAATGGCGCACGCCCCATCCAGCAAGCTGTAGTCGGAATGCAGGTGCAGATGAACAAAGTTTCCGGTTCCCATCGAAAGCCATTTTACCACGCGGAGCAGAACGCCGGTTCCGAGTATTAACCCTCCCCGAAGTTCATCTTCGGCGCGTTTGTATCATTGCCCACGAGGACAAAAGCGATCGCCGATCCGCCGCCTTAGGGCTGCCGTTCGGATTTGCGGTTACGTATTTCAGCCGCGACTGAGCCCTCACCCTCACCCACCGCTTCAAGGTCCCCCCTCTCCCGGAGGGAGAGGGATGTTTCGGTTGATGATTGCGGCCCTCTCCCCTCCAGGGAGAGGTTGGCACGCTTGCGTTCACTCCGCGAGCTGGTTGATGATTGCGGCCCTCTCCCCTCCAGGGAGAGGGTGGCCCAAGGCCGGGTGAGGGCGCGCTGATACGGCACCATACTTGTGAAACGCAGTACTTAGCAACAAAAACTTGGATGGTTTTCGCTACCTTAATCAACCGGATGGCATTCGTTTCCGGCTCAATGGACCGATCATTTGCCGGGCGTTCGCAACGACCTCAGCGACGCTGCTTGGTCGTTCTGGCTTTAAGCCTTCGAGGGGCTGGCTTCAGGGTTCGGCTCGTTAAGCGGGCTGCCGGCTTCGCTTGCGGCGCGAGGTGTTTGCCGCGAGGCTCGGGCTTTTCTTCCCGAGGCGCCCCGCCGGGGGGCGCTGCCGCCTTCGACTTCTTCGCTTCACGCGAGATTGGCGCCGCAGGTTTCGGCGGCTCCTTGACACCGGCCAGTGCCCGCATCGCTTTGCCGAGCTGCTGTGGCGTCTTGATCCTGCCGTCAAGCTGGCTAAAAAACAGTTGGGTCAGGATTTGGTCCATCTTCGGGCCCGGGTTCACCCCCATCGCTTGAAGTTCTATGCGAGGCAAACGCGATTGCACCTGGGGGGCCTTAGAGAGAAACAGCTTGATTCCACTTCGGACTTTCGATTGAGAAGAATATGTCAAAAGGTAAAAGAGGAAAT
>JAJYNF010000323.1 GCA_021786455.1 Acidobacteriota bacterium | reverse complement strand
ACTCACACCGAAGACCATAACCTCCGCGGCGCTTTACCGCACGGAGCTGGGCAAGGTAAGGGAGCGCGGCTACGCGGTGGATGACGAGGAGGCGGTGGCTGGCGCGCGGTGCGTGGCGGCGGCGATTTTCGACTCGCAAGAACAGCCTCTTGCCGCGGTCAGCGTGGCCGGGCCGGTGAGCCGTGTGACTCAGGGCAGGGTCGGGTCTCTGGGGCAGGCGGCGCGCGCGACGGCGTCGCGGATTTCGGAAAAACTTTGGGATCGTCCGTTTTGAAAGCTGGGACAGGCCGGTGGGCCCGCTAGGGTGGCGCGTTCGAAAACAAACTGCTTTTGGATCGTTCTATCGCAACGCGCGCGCGGGCTCTGCCGCAAAGCCCTCAGTCCTTGGCTTGTCGGAACCGAGCCAGGACTGCCGCGGAAATGGGGGGAAGACCGGATACCGTCAAATTAAGACACTTCCCCGGCCGCCTATTTCATTGACAGGCCGCGAGACGGATTCTTATAATTCGGTCTGGGCTCGCACGACGGGAGAAAGCGAGCGGGAGTAACTCAGCGGTAGAGTGCGACCTTGCCAAGGTCGAAGTCGCGGGTTCAAATCCCGTCTCCCGCTCCAGAGTTCCGAGGCAAGTTAAAATTGGCGAGTGGCAAGCAGGTTGTCCGGCCCAGCAATTCCCGCGGGTCAGGGCCTTGTTGCCGCTTACCCCTGACCTTACGGCGCGGTACCCAAGTGGTAAGGGAGAGGTCTGCAAAACCTTTATGCGGGAGTTCGATTCTCCCCCGCGCCTCCAACGGTCCAATCACATTGGCAGCATTTCAGGCGCGGGAGGGCGGTGACGGGCGCGGATTGCGGATGTAGGAGACGCCGCAGAGGGTGAGGCCACTCGCCTGAATGCGCTGGATACGGGCAATCCGCGCCGGTAGAAAGATGTTGCCGCCGCCGGGTGAGTAGGGGACCGCAACCTCGATTTTCCAGCCCTGAGCGTAGCGGCGCGGGGTTTCAAAGCAGAGGCCGCCGCGGGAAATGTTGCGCGTCCAGACGATTTCCTCGCTAAATTCCACGGAATGAATGCAAGCGCGCACTCGCAGCTCACGGCGGGGCTCGCGGCGCTTCTCAAGGCTTTCCGGCTCGGTGGCCGGAGCGGGCGCGGAAACAGGGTGAGCGGCTGACGGCGCCTCGGATTTTCTCCATAGCGTGCTCTGCGTACAACGCATGCAGTAGCGGGTCAGAGCGCTGTTGGCTTCCAAAACTTCGATTTCAAACTCATCGAGGTGCGCCACTTCATGGGTCTGGCAGGCTAGGCATTGCAGCACGATCCGGCCCACCGCCTGGCCTGATGGGTCGAGAGCCGGAAACTCAATGCCCCACGGGTTGGCGTCGGGATTGAGGAAGGAAACTCCGTAATAATACCCGTCGAGCTCCTCGCCGATCTGGCCCACGACACGGGCGTCACATTCCTGGCCGGTGGCGAGACAATGGACGTTCACCTCTTGATCGGGGACCAGCTTGCGCGGCAAAAGAATTCTGGCCCCGTGGCGGGAGATGACGAGGGTACGGGTTTCATGCACGAAGGAAGCACCCATGGCGTCGGTTCCGGCCACGCGAATGGGGAGCTGCAGGGCAATGCGGTCGCTACGCCGTCCGTCGTCGTGAGTTTCCATGCTGAGCAACCTCGACAGTCAAATTAAGCCCGCCGGCCAAGCGGGAAGGGCCGATGGCCATCCCCGGCACGCGCGGCGCATCCAACCGCCGTGGGACAGCCTGCCTCCCCCACACATGGCAACGCGGGCTCCGGGTTCGGTGATTATCATAGCAGGACTGCCGCCGATTTTTTATTATCAACCAGGGTATGTCCCTAAAAGATAATCGGCGCACCCGGCCTACGGCATGAGAAAGGCTTCCAACTAAGTTTCCATCTGGCGTCGCCTGCGATATACTGAACGGCCCCCTGGAGGATGGAAATGCGCGGAACGCAACCCCTAAACGCGCCTCCGAAGCGCTCAGTTGCTATGATGGTTTTCCTATTGATGGTGGGAACGTCCCCGCTCGTGGCTCAGACAAACGGGTCGCCCAACAACCCGACGCCGCGACCATTTGTCTTCCCCTGGCTTCTCCACTCACCTCAGGTTCATGCGGATCGGAAGGTCACATTCCGCTTCCGCGACCCGAACGCCAAAAAGGTTCTGCTCCTGCTCGAGGGCGCGAAGCCTGTGGCGATGGAGAAAGGCGAACAGGGCGTCTGGAGCGTCACGGTCGGACCGCTTCAGCCGGAATATTACGGCTACTCTTTTCTGGCGGATGGCGTGAGCCTGATGGACCCGTCCAATCCGCTCATCAAACCCAATCTTCTGAATCCCCAAAATATGGTCTATGTCCCCGGCCCATCCACCCTGCCGTGGCAGATGAACAACGTGCCGCACGGCGTGGTTCACCATCACTTCTATCATTCGAACGTGGTGGGTGACAATCGAGATTTTTACGTTTACACTCCGCCCGGCTACAACCCTCGCGGCCGAAAACGCTATCCCGTGCTCTACCTTCTTCACGGTTTCAGCGACGGCGCCAATGCCTGGACGGCGGTCGGTCGGGCCAACATCATCATGGACAACTTGATCGCCGAGGGAAAAGCCAAGCCAATGATCGTCGTCATGCCGCTCGGCTACGGCGCACCGCAAATTCTTAAACCTGGGGCCCTCGCCCAGCCAGGACTAGCGCAGGAAAACCTGACCAAATTTTCCGAAAGCTTGCTCACCGAGATCATGCCACGTGTCGAAAAAGATTATCGCGTGCTGCCCGGGCGTATGAATACTGCCATCGCTGGCCTTTCCATGGGCGGCGGCGAATCCCTTTTTGTCGGGCTGAATAACCTGAACCGATTCGCCTGGGTCGGCGCCTTCAGCGCCGGCCTGCTGCCCGATCTCGACAAGGAGTTTCCTCACCTCACAGCCAAGGACAATTCCAAGCTTCGCCTCCTTTGGATCGCCTGCGGCGAGCAGGACACGCTCGTCGGCCCGTTTAACGTCAAACTCCGCGCTTGGCTGCGGGAAAAAGGTATTCGGTTTACCAAAATTGAAACCCCAGGCGTGCACAGTTGGATGGTCTGGCGAGGCAACCTGGCCGCGTTCGCGCCCTTGTTGTTTCGGAAGCAAGCGCCGTAACGGAAATCGCCTCGCCCGTTCATCGTCGAGCTATTGAGAATTGCAAAATATACTGATACCCTGAACCTTATTGCCAGTCTGTCACCTGTGGTTCTCGCTGCTCATAGCGGCGCTTGAGAAAACAGGTTTCATTTTATTTTGCAAACCTTAGTGAAGCTAGAGCTGCGAGCGCCACCTTCGGAGATCCCTCGCATGAACAAGGCATCCGGCAAGATGAAACGTTTGGCCCCTTGCGTCATCTGAATAAGAGAAACTCTTTTTGGAACGGAATGAACCGACATGCCCATTTACGAATATCGCTGTAGCAAGTGTGGAAAGAATTTTGAGAAATTGGTTTTGAGCCGACGCGCTGAGCCTCCGGTTTGTCCCGAATGCGGGTCGAAGAAGGTGGCTCAGCAATTTTCTCGGTTTAGCTCGGCGGGATCATCCGCAAGCGGCTCGGCGTCGCTTAGCTGCGCGCCCGGCGCCGGCACCTGAAGCCTTTGATTGCGTCGCCGTCGGCGACGACCCCAAGCCCGAGGACTTTCCGAAAGTGAGAAACGGAGATCGTCCTGCGCCGCCGAATCTGCCGTTCTTCCGCCGGGTGTGCCGAATGGCTCTTGCAAAGTAAAATTCCACAGGGGGCGCGCGAAACCGCGCGCCAGGAAGACACTTAATGAAAATCAGTTGCTGCTGGCTCTATGCAATCAGTAAATACGGCTATCCGCCCTCGATTGAAAATACCTTTAAGGTTTTGAAGGAGATGAAGGCTCTCGGCTTTGAATATGTCGAGCTCGAAGGCGTTCGCCGCGATAACCTGATGGCCGTCTATGATCATCGCCGCGAACTGCAAAAGCTAGTGGACGGCGAGGGTCTGAAGATTATCAACTTCTGCCCGATTCTTCCCGGCTCGGTTAGCCTCGATCGCCGCGAGCGGGAAGAGTCCTGGGACCTTTTTCGCCGCGGCGTCGAAATCGCCCAAGGTTTCGGCTGCGCGACGATTCAGGGCGACAGCTTCACGCCACCGCTCAAGTTCCGCGGAGATTCTCCGTACAAAGAAAGCATCAGCTACGGCAAGCACTTCACGGTCGAGATTGATCCCGCGTTCGAGTGGCCGCGACTCTGGGACGCCATGGTCGAAAGTTTCTCGCGCTTCACCCGCGAGGCCAAATCCGCCAAGCTCAAGTTCTGCGTTGAGCCGCGCGTCGGCGAGCTTCTGGCAAACACCGACGCCATCTTGCGCATGATGGATGCCGTCGGCGATGAAAATTTCGGCGCCGTCCTCGACACCGCCCACCTGAACGCGCAAAAGGAAATCCTGGCGCTCAGCGTCGAAAAGCTCGGCCGGCGAATCTTCTTCGTCCACGCCGCTGACAACGACGGCCGTGTCAACGACCATTTCGCCGCCGGCCGCGGCACCGTGGATTGGGACGGCGTCTTCCAGGGCCTCAAAAAGCACGGCTTCCCCGGCTACGTCGCCGTGGACGTTGGCATGGTTCCTGACCTCGATGCCCAGTACCGCGAGTCCGTCGCCTTTCTTCAAAAAATGGCGGCCAAGTACGAGTTGTAACCTGCCGCGCGGACCTTTGCGGCCCGTGGCCCTTGCCCTTTGTTGCTGCGATGTCCCCATCGCCAAAAGCCCACGCGTGCCTCAGCCCTTGATGGCCGCCAGCACGCCGTGGATATGGCCGTCCACTTTGACCTTTTCAAAAACGCGCCGGACTTTGCCTTCAGGGTCAATAATGTACGTCGTCCGCACGATGCCCATTTTCTTTACGCCGTACAGATTCTTCTGCTGCCACACGCCGTAATCTCTCAGCATTTTGCGAGACGCGTCTCCGG
>JAJYNF010000087.1 GCA_021786455.1 Acidobacteriota bacterium | reverse complement strand
TTGGGTGGAGTCCCGAGGGATGCGCCGGCCGGCGCGGTCGTTCAGCCGGTTGTACCCAGAGGTGAGGACCAACAGCGTCTTCTTGTCCGGACTCACCACCGTCGTGACCGCCGCTCCCGCCACGTAGTTTGGAAAACGCTTCAACCCGGGGTTAAGCGTCTGGAACGTAGAACCAGGAACCGCCAGAGGGGTAATATGGACTCCCTGATTCGGAATGTTCATCACTGGAGCGGTGATGTTGATCTGGTTCTGCCCGGCAAGGAACGATGGAAATATAAGCGCTGCAATGATTCCGCACCCAATCCGTGTCGGACGTTCGTGCAATTTCAATCCTCACCTCCGAGGTTCGATTTATAATTCTTATCGGGGGCCAATGTATTTGCTCGCCGCTTGAGTGTCAAGCGCAATGTGACTTTTTGGGGCCGCCCTCGTGACGGCAAGGCGAGCACACGTTATCATGCGCGCAACTCGAAAAATGCAATGACTCTCGCCGACCAACTTACGGCGGAAAATTGTGGGGCAGTTCAGGGCAGCGCCGGGGAGGAAAGACCGACACGGGGTTTGGGCAGCTTGGCTGGGTCAAGCGGCTCGGATTCAACGATGCTCAGGGCACCCTTTTGACGCAGCATGGAACGAACCAGCGCCACGTGCATGGCGTGGCCGGCGCGCTCGGCGACGACGTGGCCGATCAACGGATGGCCAAACAAGGCCAGGTCGCCGATGAGATCAAGAATCTTGTGGCGGCAAAATTCGTCCGGGAAACGCAGGCCTTCGGGGTTGAGGATGCCGTCGCGGCTGAGCACCACGGCATTCTCCAGTGAGCCACCGCGCACCAGCCCGCTCTTGCGAAGCATCTCCACCTCTTCGATAAAGCCAAAGGTTCGTGCCGGAGCAATTTCCCGCTCGTAACTGTTTTTCCCCATTTCGAACGTTAGTTCCTGCATTCCGATGAGCGGGTGAGGAAAAGCTATTCGATAGGTAGCGCGAAAGCTCGCCGAAGGATAGACGGCTATGCGTTTCTCTCCCTCCACAACCTCCACTGGCTGCATCACCTTGAAATAGACGCGGCGCGCGCGCTGCCGCTGCAACCCGACCTGCGTGATCAAGCGCAAAAAGGGCAACGCGCTTCCGTCCAAGATGGGGACCTCGAGGCTATCAATCTCCACGAATACGTTATCCACTTGCGAGGCGGCCAACGCAGAAAGCAGATGCTCGGTGGTGGAGATGAGCACGCCTTTCTTCATCAGGCTCGTGGCGTAGCTCACCCGTGCCACGTTGCGATGGTTGGCCTCGATCATGAAACCGTTCAGGTCCGTCCGCCTAAAGATAACCCCCGTCCCTGACGGCGCAGGCAACAGGCGAAGACTGACGTTGACCCCGCTGTGCAACCCGATGCCTTCAATGGCGCTTGCGGCGGCAAGCGTGTGCTGCTTGTCCAAACTCCACGTTAGCACAAAACCATAACTTGCATTTATGATTCCAACCTGAATTTACTATAATACATTGAAAATAATATACTTGTTATTAGGCATCGTTGGGAAGGTGTCTTCTTGTGTTGCAATGGCGCAACAGTTTGATGCGTTTATGCAACAAGGAGGCGTCCACATTCATGCGGGGCAATGAGCCACTTCCGTTTTACTTGACAACAGGCGCTGGCGGCGAACCTTGTCCCGTTCGTCAACCAGCCGCTCGTACCCACGGCCATCGCGATCAGAAGCTCCGGCTTTACCCTGACCGTCAGCGGCTGCATGTTCGTCTCCGGCGCGACAGTGGACTGGAACGGCCAGCCGCTGAAGATCATGTTCGTCTCTCAGCCCGAGCTGACCGCTGTCGTGCCGGCGAGCGACGCCGCCAGCCCAACAACCGCTTCCATAACCGTCACCAACCCGGGCACGCCAGTCGCCTCAAATGCCGTTTTCTTTCAGGTCATGACCCCAGAGCCGAACGTTTATTACGAGGATGCGCGCGGGTACTCTCCGGGGGTGGAAGTCGGTGGGGAGCTGGCTGATATGCAGTCTCTAGCCACAGGAAACTTCGCCGATAATGGAATGCAGGGCCTCGCCGCCGGGGTTGCCAACAGCGGCGGGTCCCGGTCATTCCTCCAGGTGCGGCGCCCTACCTAGCCCAACCCCCCAGACTTCACGATATCGGCCCAAAATTCGTCCCTGACGATTCCGGCTGAGGAGGTTTCAGCGAGCGATAACATAACCGTCTCGTCTCAATACGGATTTTCCGGCCCAGTCACGGTGGGTTGCTCCGGTACTCCCCGCTCGCCACGTACACGCTCCTGACAGCCGATGCGACGACGCACAGTACAATTATGATGCTCCCGCTGGAAAATTTGCTGCCGACGCTGTCCGTGACCGCATCCTCGCCCTCGGGCGGCGACCTGTCGCATTCAACGAGCATCACCTTGACGGTTCAATAGAGGCCCGCGGGCTGGCGGATTCGGAGAGGTTCACTTGGCGCCGGCTAATGAATGTGCTTCGTCTTCTTCTGCATGTAGTCCATGAGCAGGTACTGGCCCAGGGTATAAGGCGTGGTGAAGTACGCCTTGCCGTGGCATATCTCTGTAACTTTCTGCACAAAATTCACTAGGCTGTAATCCGAAGCCAACATGAACGTGTTGATCATAATGCCGCTTTGGCGACAGCGAGCGACCTCTTGCAGAGTCTCCGAAACCACCAGCGGGTCGAGCCCGAAAGCGTTTTTGTAAATGCGGCCGTCCGGCAGCGTCACGGCCGAAGGCTTGCCGTCGGTAATCATGACGATCTGCCGCATATCTTTGCGCTGACGAGTCAGAATGCGCTCGGCCAAGCGAAGGCCTTCACAGGTGTTCGTGTAATAAGGTCCCACTTTCACCCGAGCGAGGGCGTTCGGAGGAATCTCCTCCGCGGAATCGTGAAACAGAACCATGTGCAGGCTGTCACCGGGATATTGGGTGCGAATCAAGTGGGAAAGCGCCAGCGCCACACGTTTGGCGGGCGTAAAACGGTCCTCACCGTAAAGGATCATGCTGTGCGAGCAATCCAGCATCAAAACCGTGGCGCAAGAGCTTTGGTACTCGCACTGGCGCACGTGCAGGTCGTTGTAGTCCAGATCGAGTGGAAGCCGAAGCCCGTGGCGCTGGATGGCCGAAAGCAACGTAGCGTTGGCATCGAGATTTAGTGTGTCTCCGAATTCGTACTGTCGGCTGGAGCCGTCCGATTCGACGCCGGTGGCCAGCTCGCGCGTATCATGCCGGCCGAAACTGGACTTTCCGAGTGAGCCCAGCAGGTCCTTAAGAGTCTTGAAGCCCAGGAAATCCAATGCTTTGTCGGTGATTTCAAAGCGAGCCTGCGCGTTGCTTTTGCCAACCTGCCCGGCGCGCGGCCGGGCCAACGGGCCCCTTTCGGCAACAGGCGGCTCGATGGTAATGTAGCCTTCCTCCGCCAGGCGCTCGAGCAAACGATCAAGCAATTCAGAAAGCTTGGAGTTTTCGCCTTCGCTAAGCATCTCCTTCAACAGGTCGTCTGGGATCATTCCCTCTTGTTCGAGGGCCTGCATGAGGGCACGGCGTAGCTGCTCGAGCGTGTCCTCCGATCCCATTGGGTAGAAAGCCGAATAAGAATCCAGGAATCCGCTGTCGAGCAGAAAGTCTTGAAGCATTTGGAGGAGTTCTTCTGCGCTCAGATTCGCGAAAGGGTCGGCAACGTGCTTCCCGTATTTAATGTACTTCATGCCGAGACCTCAGCTTTGCCGGTTCCATAGCGACAGAATCTGTCGCGGCCCTATCCAAAAGAGCGATCGAATGGGTGACCCATCTAATTGAGTACACGCCGGCGGGGCCCGACCTTGGGAGGCTCTTCATCAGTTGTTTCCGGTGTCCGGCGTTCGGCGAAGTATCCTAGCTCTTCGTTGCGGCTGATTTTCTTTAGCGCGTAAAGCCCTTCCAGAATGAATTCGGCGCCCGAGACGAGCAAGCCGGGCTCATCTTTAGGCTTCAGCCCCAGCGTCTGGGTTTTATCGAGCAAGCCGTGAATTTTTTTGAATTGCGCGTACAGCTCGTGGGTGGGAGCGGCGTCCGAATACTTAAGGGTTCCACCCAACTCGAACCACTGAACGATGGGCTCGAGCGGCGGCGAATCGAAGGTTTTTTTGAAGATGCGGGCGGTCGCCTGGCAAATAATATCGCGCGCGACGCTCTCGGCGCCCCGGAGTTCACCTTCGTATTCGAGCTCAAGCTTTCCGGTAATGGAGGGCAGCGCAGCGTAGAGGTCACTCGGCCGAGGAACGGCCACCTCTTCATGCGCCAACAGGGCCCGCTGCTCAGCGTTCGAAACGACGCTCTCCAGACAGGCGATGGGCATGCGCTGGCTGACGCCGCTGCGTTTGTCCACACGCTTCTCCTGGCGCGACTCGAACGCTACGCACTCGATGAGCTCCCGCATGAATTGCGGGATCGCCAGCCGAACCGTTCCATTCCGCGCGGTCCAGGCTTCTTGCGCGGTGATGGCGATGCCTTGCTCGGGCGTGGCGGGATAATGCGTGCGAATTTCAGACCCAATACGGTCCTTCAAAGGCGTGATGATTTTGCCGCGTGCCGTGTAGTCTTCGGGATTGGCTGTGAAAACCATCATCATGTCGAGTGGCAGGCGGACGGGATAACCTTTGATCTGGATATCACCTTCCTGCAAAATATTGAACAGCCCGACCTGAATCTTCCCTGCTAAATCGGGAAGCTCGTTGATGGCGAAGATGCCGCGGTGGGCTCGCGGCAGCAGGCCGAAGTGGATGGTCAGCTCGCTGGAAAGGGCGTGGCCGCCTCGCGCCGCCTTGATGGGGTCGAGGTCGCCGATGATGTCGGCGATGGTGACGTCGGGCGTTGCCAGCTTTTCCACGTAACGCTGCTCGCGAGGCAAAAAAATTCACGGCTTGCTCGATAAAACCCAGACGCTGGGGCTGAAGCCTAAAGATGAGCCCGGCTTGCTCGTCTCGGGCGCC
>JAJYNF010000318.1 GCA_021786455.1 Acidobacteriota bacterium | reverse complement strand
GCCGCCACATGGCCGGATAGATCCAACTGTCCACCGGAATGAAGGGCGAACCGAGCGCCGAAGGCTCGCAAAGTGATGCCGCCGCCTGTCCCGAGCCGCTCGGTGCTCCGGCCTGTCCTGCCGCGGGTGGCCGCCCGGCTTTCCCGCTCTTGACCGATACGGCAGACGGTATCTGCCTGGGTGGGGCGACGTCGTTCGCCAGCACGAGAGGCCCCACGTATGCTCCGCCTGCGTCGAAGACCCCCGTGAAGGGCTTTGAAGGATAGTAGCGTGGCGGCTCGCCCAGCACGAGTCCGCTCACCACGATGTTTCCGTCAAGGAACGCGGCAAATCTGGACGCCAGCACGTGGACGCCCGAAGGGGACTGAAGCTTGACCACGGAGTCCACGGAGCCGTCTGCGTTATACCGCACGATCAGATTGGTCGGGAAGTGCGGCGGCCTGCAACCGCCCTGGTGTGGGCACGCCTGCACCAGCGCGTAAACGCCGCCGCGCGGGGTAACGTAAAACCCTTGCCCGTAGAGGCGCCCGTAATCGCTCAGCGCGGGGTAAGCAAAGGTCGTCGTTTCCCCCGAGTCGAGCGACAGTTTGGTGAGCGGCACGCCAAGGCCCTCGCGCGCGTACTCATAGGCAAGCTGCGCCGTCGGCACGGAGTTTAGGTAAACGTTCCCGTTGCTGTCGCACTGGACACCGGCTTGAACGGCGCCAGGGCCGGATGCAGAGAGCTTCGTCGTTCCTGCAGGATAGAGCTCGCGCAATGGCAGGGTCTCGCCTCCGCTAGACTCCTTTCGCTTCGCCTGTGGCGCGCCGCCACGCTGCGTCTGCGTAGCAGCCGCCACCAGCCCCGCCACGGTAACGACGCACATCACCCAGAATAAGGACCGTCCCCACAACCTTCGACGCGACATCGTTTCCCACCTCCTCCGCCTCGCCACCACATCGTATCGTCGCCTCGGGGGTATCCGATAAACTTCAACCCGCACATCCCACGGGAACGTACCCGGAGCGATCGGCTCTGATCGAAGGATGGCGCGCTACCCTTCGGCTCGGCCGGTTTTCGGGCCGCTCTCAGGCGGGCGAGGCTCTCGGCTTTTCTCCCGCACGTGGGCGATCAAATGCCGGACGCTCTTGGCGAGTTCCACGACTTCGCCCTTGCCCTGGACGTCAAACTCGATTTCGTAGTTTCCCCGGGCGGCGTGGTCCACGGCGTCTTTCAGTTCCAGGAGCGGGCGGACAACTTCGCGCGGCAGGACAAAGCTGACCCAGATACTGACGAGCAGGGTGAGCGCGGAGATAATGCCAACCACCCACTCGGTGCGGTGGAAGAAGTCGACCGCTCGCCGGCGGTCGCTTTCCACGCGCTGCCAGCTCCGTTCTTCGAGGCCCGCGGAAAGGGTTAAGACGGCGTCGCTGGTGTTCTCAAGCTGACGGGCCAGGTTTTCGAGCACCGGGTCGCGCGTCCCCGCAGCCGCAATGCCCGCGTCGAAAATCCGAGTTTGCTGGTGTAGTTGTTGAACAAGCTGGGCGCGGCTGAGGTGGTTTGCCCGGCGCAGAAGCTGATTCAGATTTCGCTCGTAATCCTGAACCGCGCTCTCGACGCGCGCGACCGGCGCCCCGTTTTGCTTCAACCGGGACGCCACTTGATCCATGCCCTCGCGGTAGAAGTGAATATCCGCCAATAGGGCGCTGGTTGTCGTTGCTTCGCTCGGCTCCAGCCGTGCGCAATTCTCCACGGTTTTTTTCAGGCGATTCAGCGCCTGGCGATTTTGCCGAAGGGCGCTCGAGTCCTCGAGAAGCCAGTAGTTACGCTCGGCGCGGCGGGCATTCAGCATTTCAATCGAAGCGTGCTCGGCTTGCATGGCCACCGTGGCGTCCACGCGAACGATCCGATCCACGATGACGCCCATGGCGAAAAGGTAATAAATCGTCAGCAAAATGACCGGAACCAAAATCAGCCGGACCATGGCCAAGCTATAGGCCACCCGCCGTCGCAGCGAAGTGCCTCGGGTCAGCACAAAAACTCTTCGCAGGTGGAACCGTTGACGCGCCATGCCTCACCATTCTACGCTGATGCGCTAACGACGGCGAAGGCCAGATTGAGCGTCGGCCATCGTCGCGGGAGAAGGCATCTTAATCGAAAACGTGCCGGGCGAGGACTCATTTCGTTTCTCCGCGCGATATACCTGCCGGCCACTCGCCGATTCTGTTGAACCTTTTCGTCCCTGCCATCGTATTTTGGTAATGAAGGCGGATGGGAGGTGGAAAATGTACTGTCCACAGTGCGGCAAGGAATACGCTTCAGGGTCAAATTTTTGTTGCCAATGTGGTGCTAGCTTGGGAGCGACGGTGCGTTCACAGCGCAAGCTCACGCGCTCGCGCCGGGATGAGAAAATCGCTGGGGTGTGCGGGGGAGTGGCCGAGTATTTGGAAGTGGACTCAACGCTGATCCGTCTGATCTGGTTGGCAGCGGCGCTCCTGGTTGGTTGGGGCGTCATTGCCTACCTGATTGCCTGGATCGCCATCCCGCAGGAACCGGAAACGCAACCCGCAACGGCCGAGCCGAGTTCCGCCCGCCCTGCGCCAGCCTCCAATTCGTGAACGGTGAGCGAGCCTTAATGTCTTGGGGCGTCTGGTCGGGGGGCACTGCTCTTCGCGAGCCGCGACGATTGGGGCGTCGAGACTGCTGGAGCCATCGCCTGAGCCGGCGAACCGTCGTGGGGTTGTGCCGTTTCAGCAAGGCAACGAGCCGCAAGACCTCATCGGGCTCAATCGGCTGGATCGTCCCTCGTCCTCGCTGGGGAGTAAAAGCCAGAATATGATCGAGGTCCGGACGGCGCCGCAGCGGCCTCTCAAATCGGGTAGCAAGCCGCGGCGGATAAAAATCCACGAGCGAGGCTTGACCTAAGTCGCGTCCGTCGGAAGCCGCTCGCGTCGCGCCGACCAGCAACTTGCGGTCGCTTTCGTAGCAGAAAAAGAGGTCGCCGCGTTTCACCTGCTGGCGGAGATAACGCAGGCTGGACCTGCTTCGAATCCAGCCTTCATCGCCCATGGGATACGGTGCCCTCGCTCGTGAGCGGAAATATCGATCGAAGCGCCAGCCGCGCCGGGTGTTGATCTTGTAAACCCACGCTCTCATGAATTCCTGGGTTGCTGGAAATCACCGAAAAAGATCAAGCCGTCCGTAGGCGCGACAATTTTCCGGTGGCTCCGCGAGCCGAGGGCGCTAATGGGGCTTGTCCCATTCAATCACCGCTTTGATTTCGTTCTCTGGATGCTGTTCGAGGACGTCCGCGAAGCTGGCGTAAGGAACGACGTGGGTGATGAGTTGATTTACCGCATCTCCCCATTTTTTCTGCGCCTGCGCGAGGTCCGCGATGCCCGCTTCGAAATGTTTCCGCGCCGCATTGACGCTGCCGATCATTGCCTGGTTGCGGAGGACGAGTTGGCGCATCAGCGCCGCGCCATCAAGCTGCAGGGGCCGGTCGCCGCCCGGGATGCCGGTCAGCACGTAAACGCCGTTGAGGCCGAGCGCGGCGAGGAGATTAAATTCCACGCGCGCCACGCCGGTCGCCTCAAAGATCAGGTCAATCTGCTCGAAATAGTTCGCCAAGGCCGACGGCTGAGTCTCGCGCCCATCCACGTAGGTGCCGCCGAATTGCCCGAGGAGCTTGGGACGCAGACTTTCTTTGTCCACCACATCCAGACCTAACACCTTCGCCCCCCGCAGCGCGAGGGCGATGGCCCCAAGCAGTCCAATAGGCCCGAGCCCGGCCACCAGGGCCACCTTGCCTCTCGCCCAGGCGTTGCCGGAGCCGCTGTCTCCGATGCCGAGGCGGGCCTCCTGCACGCGCAGCGCTTCATCAATGGCTTTTTGGGAAACGGACATCGGTTCGGCTAACACGCCGAGCGGCACGAGCTCAGGCGGCACGGGAACGAAATATTTTTCCTGGTCCAACACAAATTCCGTTTCGTAACCGTCGCGCCTGCGAATGCCGCGCTCGGTGTAATCACCCGAAGAGCACAAATCGCTGCGGTCGGCCAAGCAAAAAGAGCAATGGCCGCAGCCGCGCCGCACCGTGAAGCATCCAAAGTCTCCCGCTCGCGCGCTTCGCACCGCGGAGCCGACTTCGACCACTTGGCCAAACATCTCATGCCCAATCACGAGTTCTTTCTGGCCCGGCGGCGCGTCCGCTCGGCCGCCGGCAACTTCCTCCCGGTCCGTCCCGCAAATGCCGACGCGCAGAACTCGCAGCTTGATCTCATCGGGCGCGCTAATTTTCGGCTCCGGTCGCTCTACTAAATTGACTTGCTTAGTCCCCGGAATAATAGCAATCGCTTTCATCGCAATGATTCCTCCAAAATAAATTGCGCTTTTAGCTTATCAGGCGAAGGGTCGGCGGGTGAATGATAAATTTCACGTGGCCGCGGCGGCAGGGTGTGTTTCCGAGTCGCGGCGACGATCTCGTGCGCCATGCGGGTTCGCTGCCGAGATTGCCGAGGGGTTAACGTGGGTGATCTTCGGAAGAAGAAGATTGCTCAAAAATGGCAAGGGCGATTTGGTCCAGCACCGCTTGCGCTTCTGGATGATGCAGGGGGTCGGCATCGCCCATAATGGAAAAGGCAACCCGCTGGCCACTGGGCAGATGCATATATCCCGAAAGCGAATCCACATGTTCGAGGGTTCCAGTTTTAGCGTGAATGCGTCCGACGGCGGGCGTTCCCTTGAAGCTGTCGGAAAGTGTGCCGTCCACGCCCGCCACCGGCAGGGCGTCATAAAAGATCCGGAAATGCGGCGCGCCGGACATGAAGCGCAGCAGTTGGACGATGGCATCGGGGGCGACTAAGTCTCCGCGCGACAGCCCTGAGCCGTCCACGATGCGCATTTCATCGGACGGGATATCCGCCTCACGCCCAAAGGCCGCCACCACCTTCAATCCCGATTTGCGGCTGCCCACACCTTCAAGCTCCCGGCCCAAAGTGAGGAGAAGACTCTCAGCGTGG
>JAJYNF010000012.1 GCA_021786455.1 Acidobacteriota bacterium | reverse complement strand
GCGGGCGCGTGACCGTTAACGGCGGATTTTGCCCGACTAACCGACGAGCCGCGGCCGCCCCGACGGCCCCGCCGAGCGCGCGGCAAAGAAATTGCCGCCGGGTCGTTTGATGGCGATGCCGAGAAACAAGTTTAGAACAACCGGTCATAGCTTATCTCTTGCTGGCGCTTCGTGCCGCTGCGAACACCAAATTTCCCCCAACACATTCCGGCGTCGGACGGCGTCATAGGTTGCGAGTTGTTCTCCGTGGTTCCCGACGCCCCCAAAAGGCACCGACACTATAAAAGATTGCCTGAGCAACGCTCTGAGTTGCAAGGCATTGGGCCTCCGCGAAACTGTCAGCACGTCTTTCTTTATTTCCAATCCCCGGAGCCAGGCGTAATTGAACTGAACGCGCACAAGCAAGGCAATGCTGCAATAGGTGTAGATGAAGCGAAGCAAAGCGCCCAGGGCGTCAAGCGACTGGGCGATTTTGATAGGCTGGCTGATGACGGCGAGGGTTCCCGATGGGCCCGCAAGCTGGGCATAACGCGGGCATGAGATGGACCGAGAAGCTTCGCCCCCGAGGCGTCTGAAGGTAGGATATGATGGCTAACCTTGAGAGTGCCGCAAGAGCACGTTAACCCGCAGGGGAAGCCGAGCGGATCATGGCCCTATTTGACAGCGAAGACGAATTTTTGAGTTGGCTCAAGAACCGACTGCCGGAGCCAGGCCGCAAAGTGCCGGTGGGGGTTGGGGACGATGCGGCGGTTCTGCGGGCCTCCAGGTGGCGCGATTGGTTAGTGACGTCCGATTTCTCGATTGAGGGCGTGCACTTTTCCCTCCGCTGGCATCCGCCAAAGGCGGTTGGCCATCGGGCGCTCGCCCGCTCCCTGAGTGACATCGCGGCGATGGGGGGAAAGCCGCGATTCGCGCTGATGTCGCTGGCCATTTCAAAGCGGTTGTCCCGCGCATGGATCGAGGAATTCTACGACGGGCTTTTATCATTGGCTGCGCATTACGGCGTGGCGGTGGTGGGCGGCGACACGGCGCGAGTTCGAGGAGCGGCAGTGGCTGACGTGACTGTGCTGGGTGAGCAGGCTTCAGGGCAAATTCTTAGACGTTCCGGGGCGCGGCCGGGCGATCTCATCTTTGTTAGCGGGCGACTCGGACTCGGAGAACTTGGCTGGCGAATCCTGCGGAGGCAACAGGCCGCGATGAGATGGAAACTGAACCCCACCGATCGAGCGGCGGCGCTTCGAGCGCACCTTTACCCCGAACCGCAATGCGCGCTGGGAGAATTTCTCGCGCGGAACGGCTTGGCCTCGGCGGCGATGGATATAAGCGACGGACTTGCAAAAGACCTTAGCCGGCTCGCCCAGGCTAGCCAAGTCGGAGCGCTGGTCGAGGAAGCGCGTATCCCCGCACCGGAATTCATCCCAAGGGATGCAGCTCAACGGCTGGCCTTGGCCGGCGGCGAGGATTACCAACTGCTCTTTACGGTTCCACCCGCCAAGGCTCGCCGGATACCACGCGCCTTTCGAAGCGCAACACTTCACCGGATTGGAAGTATTACCGGAACAGGCAAGTTGCGGCTCTCAAGGCAGAACGGGAAGGAAACAGATCTTGAACCTCTCGGCTATGACCACTTTCGAAGGGAATGAAGTCGCGCCGAAATGTCGTGAAGCGGGGCGCCCCGCTAATGCGTGTCCTGACGCGCCGGGGCCGCCGTGGGAACGGTCGTCGCGGTAGGCGGCGCCGGCGCGGGCAGATTGGCATTCGCCGGGAGCGGCGCGGCAGAATTGACCTGCGGGGGGCCGAAGGAACCCGCCGCGGTTGGCAAAGCGGTAGGGGGCAGCCAGGACGGCCCTGCGCTGGCGAGAATCTGTTGCACTTGCTCGGGATTGGTCAGTAAAGGCGAGTCGGGGAAATGCTGAACAGGTTGTTTGCTCAGCGCCGCTTTCATGAAATCTACCCAGATGGGCAAGGCCACGTGCGAACCCTCTTCGCCCGGTCCAAGCGAGCGGTCGTCGTCATATCCCACCCACACTCCACAGGTCAGTGACGGTGAAAAGCCAATGAACCAGGCGTCAGTCCAGTTGTTGGTGGTGCCCGTCTTGCCGGCAAGAGGATACTTCTCGGCCAGGGCGCGGGCACTCATGGCCGTGCCGCTCATGAACACTTGCCGGAGCATAGAGGTTTCGAGGCGCGCCACGCCAGCGGGCAATACATCGGTGACCTGGGGCGGAAAATTGTCCAGGACGCGGCCGTGATAGTCTGTGACCTTCAAGATCATTCGTGGGGCAATATGAACGCCGTCGTCGGGGAAAGTGGTGAACGCGGAGGCGTGCTCCAACAGCGTCAAATCCGAAGCGCCGAGAGCGAGGGGAAGGTCGGGAACCAGGCGCGAAGTAATGCCAAATCGCCGGCACAGCCGGATAACGTTATGGATGCCGACTCGCCGCAGCACCTTGACGGCGGGTACATTGCGCGACTCGGCAAACGCGCGGAGCAGCGTGATTCGTCCTTCGTATTTGTAGTCGTAATCATGGGGTGACCAAATGCCCGAAACGGTCTGGAAGCTGACCGGGGCGTCGAGGATGGTGTCGAACGGCGTCATGCCGTCCAGCAGCGCCTGCGCATAAACATAAATTTTGAATGATGAGCCCACTTGCCGCTCCGCCTGAACGGCACGGTTGAATTTGCTGGTGGCGAAATCGTAGCCGCCCACCATGGCGCGAACCTCGCCGGTCGCGTTGTCGAAGGCAATAATGGCTCCCTGAACGGCGGGAGTTTGATCCAGGGTGGCCTGCGCTGACACCCCGGAGATTTTGTGAATGCGGAAAAGGTCCACATCGCCACGGTGGAAGATTCGGCGCGGGTCTGCCAATCCGGTCCACGCGAAGTCGGGCGGTAGCAAGCGAGCCGTCAGCTTTCCGAATCGAACAGTCGCATAGCCGGGATGAACGCTCATGACCAAGCCGTGAACCAACTGGCCCGCGCGAATCGGCTGCTGCCAGTCGGGGTTGGCATAGGTTTTTAGCGTGGCAGGGTGGCCGCTTGGAAGCAAGACAGGGGTTTTGAAGATGTTCAGCTTGGCTCCGCGCCAACCGTGGCGCTTGTCGTAATCACGGAGCCCTTGCCGCAGGGCATGGGTGGCTAGCTTCTGAAGGCGTGGGTCGAGAGTGGTGTAAACCTGCAAGCCTTTGGTCTCCACCACGTGCGCGCCATACTTATTCTCCAAAAACTGGCGGACCTCCTCCACAAAGTAGGGCGCCAGGTTATTGTTCCAATGCTTCACGTGCAATCCCAACGGGGCGCGGTGGGCCTTCAGATACTGAGCGCGGGAGATCTTGCCATTATTCAGCATGGCTGCCAGCACCTCATTGCGGCGCTCCAGCGCAAGATGCGGGTGCAGGATGGGCGAGTAATAGGTTGGGGAGCGGGGGAGGCCGGCAAGTAATGCTGCCTCGGGCAATGTCAATCGGCTGATGGGCTTGCCAAAAAAGAATTCGGAGGCAGCCTCAAATCCGTAATTTCCGGCGCCGAGATCCACCTGATTGGCATACATGGTAAAGATTTGGGGCTTGGTAAAGTGCCGCTCAATCTGAATGGCTAATAAAACCTCCCGAAACTTCCGGCGGAAGGTCTTTTCGCTCGACAGGAAAAGCATCCGGGCCAGTTGCTGCGTCAAGGTGCTGGCGCCTTCGGCCTTGCGCCACTGCATGATGTCAACGATGCCGGCGCGCACGATGGCCAGCAGATCAACCCCCCAGCCGCTTTCGAAATGGCGGTCTTCCACTGAAATGACCGCGTTGCGGAGCATGGCGGGAATCTGATTGTAAGTCACCATGACACGGCGCTCGAGCGCGAACCGGGCGATCGGCTGACCGTTATCTGCATAAACGTCGGTCATCACATCGGGGTGATAATGTTCAAGGGATTGGATCTGCGGCAGGTTGGTTGAATATACGAAAACCAGGCCGCCCAGTACGCCAACCCCGGCAGCCAGTAGAAGCAGAACAACAAAAACGAAATGGCCCAGAACCTTACGCGGGCTCGGGGGCGGTCCCGGCGGGCGACGAGCGGATTGAGCGGTTGGCTTGGCCGGAGGTGGCAACGGCACGCGAACAACGCCTCTCAAAAGCTATTTTAAGTCCACGTGCAGTCACAGTCAAATCAATGTACTGGCTGGCTCACCCCATCCGGGAGGAGCTGGTCAATTGGGTCAGGGGCAAATTTTTCCGCCTCAGGGGTGTGAAGTGACGGTTAAAGGTTTGCTCAGCGTGAAATCAATCTTTGTTTCTGACGGAACAACAGCCGGCTGCGCTTTCGTGCCCATTTGGACGGCCGTGCCTGCTCCTGCTCCTACGGCGGCGCCAATCGCGGCGCCTTTGCCGTGTCCGGCCAGGGCGCCAATCAGCGCGCCAAGCGCCGCCCCACCCCCGATGGTTTCCGCGCTCCGCTTGCCTCTAGCCGCTCCCTGCACGCTGTACGTTGAAGCCTCCACCGGATATTTGACGCCGTTCACCGACACACTGACGAGTTTCAACTGCACCTCGGAACTGCCCTTAATATGCCCGGCGCTGACCACTTGCGCCACTCGGAGTTGGGCGCCCGCGTTCTGCGGAATGATTTCTTGCCCATTTTCGATCACGGGGGAAGCGATGCTTGCCCGAACCACGTCTCCAACATGGTTTTTCGAGGAGTCCACCGAATCAATGGTTCTAACCGCCACAACGGTTCCGGCAGGAATCGTGATGCTGACGGGCTGGGGTGGGACGGGTTGTGATTGTTGAGAGGCCGCGGGCGGCTGGGCAGCGGCCTGCGACTTTGCCGAGGGGGCCGATGCGGCTGGCGGAACGGCTTGGGCTTGTGTGGTTTGTCTCGCCCGGCTCTGAAGTTGGCGAGGACGTTGGGCCGCAATGGCTGAGTGATTCATTTGCGTCGCGCCGAGACTTGGCGATGAGCTTACGGCCAGCTCGTCAATGACCTGTTTTACTCCGCTCACTCCGTTAGCTAGTTGTTCAGCCTGCGTCTTCTCCGCCTCACTCGGTACCGAGCCTGAGAGCAC
>JAJYNF010000273.1 GCA_021786455.1 Acidobacteriota bacterium | reverse complement strand
GTCGGCGAATGCCCAGCGCGAGATAAGGTAAATTCAAAAAACCGCTCTGATCCGGCCCCCGATGTTCGAGCTGGCGCGCCATGCGCTCGATGGCCGAGCCGTATTCCAGCGGTTCTTGAGCCAGGTTATAGATGCCGCAGATTCCACACATGAACGAAAGGGGTTCTTCAATCTCTCCTGTCCGGGTTTCTAAAAGTCAGTGCTCTGACGTACTGACTCGCCAGACGGAGTACTGCCAGCCGGTCCATAATGGCTCAGCCTCCCCCGCCGCCCTGGACAAAATGGGAACTTGCACCCCCTGGACGATGACTAAGGCCCGCCGGGGACGCCAGTCTTTTGCGCGCGCCAACAACGGCTGATTCGGATTCCACGGCAGCGCCTTTTTCTTCCTGAGAGATGGCAAAAACAATCCTGGCGCGGTTCCTTTCAACTTCCGCCATTCGGTAACAACATAATTGCTCGTAAGCTCGTCGGCAGTCGCTGTGACCAGTCCCACCGGGCGGCGGAGATAAAACGGCAAGCCGGTCCGAAAATAATAAAGGCCGTAAACCGGCAGCTTTCGCTCCGGGCTTTTTTCTATGGTTCGGGCGAGGGCGCGGCTCGAATTGGCCGAGGCAAAAAGTTCGATTGGCCTGAGCCAGCGAGCGATAAGCAGCGGCGTGGTCAGGGCGACAACCACGAAAGCGGTGCCCGCAGCCCATCGCCGCCGCGCGCGTCCCATCAGATCGCGGCCTAAGACGGCCAGCCCAATCACCAACAGGCTTGTGTAAAAAATTTCCGGTTTGACCAGCGTTAGCACTTCCAAAGGCACTTTGTGGGCCAGGCGCGCCCAGACGGCGCGGAACGCTCCCAACTCTAGGCCAAGAAATACGGATAAGCCAACCAGCGCAAGCGCGGCAAAGCCCGCCGTCATCCACCCCGGCACTCTCACTTTTGCGGCGTTTTCGGCTTCGTCCCAAGCCTTCGCCATCAGGATGCTCAGAGGCACCATGGCTGGGAGAAAGTATCCGGGCAGTTTGGATTGGGAGATCGAAAAGAAAATAAAAATGACGCCTGCCCAACAAACGAGAAACAGGGTCGAGGAAGATTCTTCCCGCAGAAGCTCTCTCCATCGCCGGATGCGCCCCACAGCGCAAGCGAGCAAAAAAAAGCTCCAAGGTAAAAATCCGGCCAGATAGACGGGAACGTAATAGAGCGGGCTACCTTCCCGGTGCGCGCTTGGAGTGGCAAAGCGCAGCAAGCTTTCATTCCACAGCGCGTAACGGGGAAAATTCGGATGGCGGAAGCTGACGACCATAAACCACGGCAACACGATCACGGCGAAAACCGCCAGCCCCCATTTCCAGTGAAGTCTTCGGATTTCGCCGAGCCGGCCGCGCAGCGCCCAATAGACAAAGATGATGATTAACGGGAGAAGAAAGCCAACCGGGCCCTTGGTCAGCGTGGCCAAACCCGCGGCCGCAAACGCCGTGAGGTCGGCGGAAAGCGCCCGCGAGGGCGCGCCCTCGTTCCGCCACAGAGCCACCAAGGCCAGCGTCACCAGCAGCGTTAAAAGCGTGTCGAAGATGACTGTGCGAGCAAACACCATGACCAGAGGGGCGGTGGCCAGAATGATTCCTGCCCGAATCCCGACCGCGTTTCCGAACATGCGGCGTCCCAATGTCCATGCCAGCATCAGCACGGAGAGCGCCGCAAGAGCCGAGGGGAGCCTCGCCGCCCATTCGGTGAGGCCGAAAAGTTTGAACGACCCAGCGATCAGCCAAAACAGCATCGGCGGCTTATCCAGGTACGCCAATCCGTCGTAGTGGGGTGTCAGCCAGCGTCCCAGAAGGAGCATCTCCCGCGCCACTTCCGCGTTCCGGCCTTCATCCGGCTCTAACAGCGGCAGCCGCCCGAGGCCCCAGAAGAAGCTGGCGTAGGCCATCAAGGCGAGGATTGCGCCGTCGCGCCATCCCGTCCACCTTCGGGCAGAAGGCAATGACGGTTCCGATGGGGTTGAATGTTGAGGGCTCAAGAGAGTTTGGGGAAGGGAGGCAATGAATCCCTTTCAATGGCGTGGCCACGGCGCCGCCGCCGGGCGGTCGGGAGCCCGCTCGCGCGCCGGTTCGAGTGATGCGTCCTCGAGATCGTCTTCGAGCTCCAGGACAGATTCAAAATCAATCCAGTTCCTTCGCATCCATCGAACCGTTTGCACATCGCCGAGCCCTTTGACGAGCCGGTCCCAGGTCCCGTATTTCGTTTTTCCCGCGCGGCGAGGGTGGTGGCTGACCGGAACCTGCGTCACACGATAGCCGCGCATCTTGAGCAAGGTAGGAAGAAAGCGGTGCAAACCCGTGTAGAGCTCCAGACGCTCGACGCACTCGCGGCGAAAAACTTTCAAGGTGCAGCCGGTGTCGAGGATGTTGTCGCCCGTCATCCAGTTACGATACCCGTTGGCGATGCGCGAGGACACGCGCCTCCACCACCCGTCCTCTCGGTGGATGCGAATCCCGCACACGGCGTCCCACTCCTCCAGCATCTTCACGAGGCGGGGAATTTCCGCCGGGTCGTTCTGCAAATCGCCGTCCAGCGTCGCCACCGCCCGGCCCCGTGCCAGTCGAAATCCCGCCGCCATGGCCGCCGTCTGGCCCATGTTCCTGCGGAAATGCGCGATCCGAATACGCGGGTCTTTCTGGCGAGCCCGCCGTAGCTCCGCGACCGTCCCGTCGGTGCTGCCGTCGTCCACAAACAGAAACTCCGCCTCAATAGCCCAGCCCTCCAGGCTTTCGCTCAGGCGTTTGGTTAGCGGGGGGATATTTTCCGCTTCATTGAAAACGGGAATCACAACCGTCAGGCTATCCATCTAACCCATCGTCCCCAGGGAATCAAGTTCCCTGGTGGTCTCGAACCCGGACGTCTTTTCACCCGCAGTTATTTTAGCATCCATCGAGGGTCCGGCCAAATATTTCCGCTCCACGCGAAGCAACAAGAGCTTCATCGGTCGCCCGATCTGCTGTCAACCAGCCCAAACGGATAGATTCGGGGATCTCTCCCGCCCCCCAAGGGCCCATTCTCATCTAAATAGCCTGAAATATGCATAAAACCACATATATTATATAGGCGACTTGACTTATAACGTATTCCCTCATAACATTCTGGCGGCAGTTTGAGCGACAGCCTGCTGGGTTGCCCGGTGATGCAAACGATTTCTTTGGCACGGAGGCTTTTCGGGATGACAACGAGGCCGTTCGGCAAACGAAAGGCTTTGGCGCTGCGGCCCGTTGTTCTGGCGTCAGTCATCGCGGGAATGTGCGCGCTTGGCGCGCGAGCGCAGGTGACGGCTACCATTTCAGGCCAGGTGACCGATGCCTCAGGAGGCGCCCTGGCCGGAGCGCGAGTCGAGGCGCGGGACGTCGAGACCGGCTTGCTCCGATTCACCCTTGCCGGCCGCCATGGCCTTTACGATTTGGCCGCCGTTCCGGTCGGAAATTATCAGGTCACGGTCCGCAAGCGTGGATTTCAAACAGTTCTGCGTGGTGATGTCAAGTTATCGGCAGGCGAACAACTGGTTCTAAACTTCAGGCTCCAGCTTGGTGAAACCAGGCAGGAGGTGACGGTTCGGGGCCGGCCGCCGATCATCTCTCTTTCCCCCGGTTCCGATAACGGCATCGTGAGTTCCCGCCAAATTAAAGCTCTCCCGTTGAACGGACGCAGTTACGACCGGCTGCTCATTCTGAACCCGGGCGTCGTGGACTATCCCTCGCAGAAGGCGGGGGGGGTGGGGGTATCGAATTCGGCCGTCGGCAACATGTTCGCGGCGCTCGGGCGGCGGCCGCAAGAGAATTTATTCCTGTTAAATGGAATTGAATATACCGGAGCGGCGGAAATTAACATGCAACCCGGCGGAACCAGCGGCCAGCTCCTAGGAGTGGACGCCGTTCGGCAATTCAATGTGGTCACGGGGACCTACGGCGCTCAGTATGGCAAAAGGCCGGGAGCGCAGATCAGCATCGTCACGGCTTCGGGCGGCAATCAATGGCATGGCACGGCATATGAATTTTTGCGCAACCGTGCTCTTGACGCGCGCAACTTTTTCGATCGCGGCTCAAAGCCGTCTTTTCAGCGAAATCAGTTTGGGGCCGCGCTCGGCGGACCAATTCAAAGGAACAAGACGCTAATCTTTGCCAACTATGAGGGCTATCGCCAGCATTTGCGGCTTAGCAACGTGACCTTGGTGCCGGACGCGGAGGCGCGGCAAGGCTATTTGCACGGAGCCAACGGAACGTTAAACGACGTGGGTGTGGCGCCGGACGCTCGCCCGTTGTTGGCGCTTTGGCCGCAGCCGAACGGGCCGGATCTCGGCGGCGGAATTGCGGAAGCGTTCAACCACCCGCTTCAGACGGTTCGTGAAGATTTCGGCACCGCGCGCCTGGACCGGCAATTTTCGCCTCAAAATTCACTGACCGCGGTTTACACCGTTGACGGCAGCGCCGACTTAACCCCGAGTGTTAATCCGCTCAGTCTCGATTCCGAATGTTTGCGAGAGCAGGTAGCGAGCCTCGAGGAAACCCACGTCTTTTCTCCGGTTGTGGTGAACGTAGCGCGCGTGGGGTTCTCGCGCGCCGCGTACTTTTACACCGGTGAATCTGCGGTGGATTTGCCCGGGTTCATCCTGGGCCGGCCGATCGGAGCGGTGGTTATCGGCGGAGGCGCCTCTCCCAACGCCGCAACGCAAATCAGCCTGGCGGGAAGCAACATTGGCAGCAATTTGTTTATCCATCGAAATCTTTTTACTTACGAAGACCACCTGGCCGTGCATCACGGCAAGCACCAGTGGACGGCGGGAGTGTGGTTCCAGCAGATTCAGTCCAACGACCGCTTGGCGCTCGCCCAGTATGGCCAAGCGTCGTTTGCGAGCCTGCGCGACTTTCTTGAGGGAAATGTCTCAACGTTTGTGGCCGTCCCTTCGCCCACCTCCATGCAATGGCGCTCTCTCGAGGGAGCCTGGTACGTTCAGGATTCCATCCGACTGCGAAACAACTTGACCGCAACCCTAGGCTTCCGCGCCGAGTTTACC
>JAJYNF010000167.1 GCA_021786455.1 Acidobacteriota bacterium | reverse complement strand
CAACCTTCGCTGACTGGAACACCTGGTGGCAGGACAATAACGCGCGCTTTTCTCCCAACCCTCAGCACGCCTGCCGCGACTGGTAAAAGCCGAAAGACAAATTAACCCAGGACGGCGCACTCGGGGTTGCGAAATCTTGATATAGGGGAACCTCAATGACCAGCCGCCTCATCCGGAAACCTGGCTGGCGCTACTTTTGGGGTGCCCACTTTCGGAAGAATTTAAGGAAGACGGCATAATGCATCGCGTGCGCGTTCGCAAACTGGCCCTCGCTCATCGCGTAAAGCAACTTCCCTCGCGGGCTGAGAATTGCTATCGCAGGAATGCCGAGGCGAATTGGGACACCATATTTCGCCGCCAATTCGATGTTCTTGTCAAACCGGCCGACACCTATATTTACCACGATGAAGTTGCGCGCGATCAACCGGGCCAGCTCCGGTTTATGCATCTGCGCATCCAGCGCATGGCAGTCCGGTCACCAGTTGGCGCCGAAAATCAACACCACGTTCTTCCTTTCGCGGGAAGCCGTGGCAACAGCACTGGAAATGAGCTGACGCGCATTCGCTCCTTCTTGAAAAATCTGGCGGCCGCCGGGCAATGCTTCCGCGGCGTTAGCGCACAGCGCAAGCAAGGTCCAGGCAAGAATGCGTCTGCGGTTCATGGCGCTTATCCTTGAGGGCTATCATAGCGCAGCTTTTCTGCCGTGTCATGGCTCTCTGGCTTTGCCGTCCGCGGCGTTCCGCTCAGCCCATGGAATTTTGCTCCTTGCGGGGCTACAATCTCCAGGACAGGCTCATCTCATGCCCGATGTCCGCATTGAAAACCCGGCAGTGTGGCGCGGCGTCTCCATCAGTTTGCGAATTATCGCCGCCGCCATCGTTATCGCGTGTATTAACTACGCGAGCTCATTGGTCATTACCCTCATCTGTTCTATCTTCATCGCCTTTGTGCTGGAGCCCGGCGTCCGACTGCTGGAGAGAGTTCGCGTTCCGCGGTGGCTGGGATCGCTGGCCATGGTGGTGCTGGCATTGACCCTGGTGTATTTGGTGATTTACGGGCTTTACAACCAACTGATCGCCTTCGCTCGTGATTTTCCGACTTACGCTGAGCCTTTGAAGCGGATGGTGGGCAGTTTCGAGCGTTTAGTGGGAAAAATTCAGCAGAGCACGTCCACCATCATGCCAGCAACCCAGGAGCCGGGGCTACCGACCATCCGACTGCAACAGGAGTCGCCGTGGGCTCATTACCTGCTGCGCGGCATCGGCTCGGTTTACAGTTTTGCCGTGACCGTAATGTTCATTCCATTCCTCGTCTTCTTCATGCTGACGGCTAAAAATCAGATCTGGGCGAGCTCGCTGAACCTGTTCCCTCGGGAGCACCGATATCATGCCGAGGAGGTCATTCACAGCATCGGGCACATGGTGCGGGAATACGTGCTGGGCAACATCCTGGTCGCGCTCATCTCGGCGGCTATCATGACGCCGATTTTCTCGCTCATCCACCTCCGATACGCGCTGTTGATGGGGCCGCTCGCCGCGCTTTTGAGCCTCATCCCTTACATTGGCGTCGCGCTCGGGCTTTTCCCGCCGCTCATGATCGCCCTGGGCGAGTACGGTTCCATCAGTCCGTTTGTGGTGATTGGGGTGACGGTCATGGTCGTCCATTTTCTTGCTATCAACGTGTTCACGCCTAAACTCGTAGGACATCGCGTCAAACTGAATGCTCTTACGGTAACCATCTCCATGATGTTCTGGGCGTGGCTGTGGGGCGGATTCGGTTTGGTGCTCGCTGTGCCGATTACCGCAGCGATCAAGGCCATCTGCGATAATGTGGAGAGGCTGAAGCCCTGGGGGGCGTGGATGGGAGAGCGATAACGGCGGTTCTGCCGCGCGAGGTCGCCGCCGCCCCGGCATGAAACCGAAATTCAGCGAACATCCCCGTAGGGCAATATCTCCCGCAACTCTCGGATTCGCTCTTCGAGCGAGACATCCTCTTGAAACATTCGGATGGCAGCGACGCCCGCGGCGCCGTGAGCCAAGCAATCTGCGACCCGCCTGGGGGTGATGCCACCAATCGCGAGGACAGGAATTTTGACGCTGGCCGCCACCTCCGCCAAACGTTCAAGGCCTAGCGGAGGGCCGTAAGAGAGCTTGGAAGGAGTCTCGAAGGCGGGGCCGAAGAAGACGTAGCGAGCGCCTTCGGATTCGGCGCGAACGGCCTCCTCGCGCGAATGGCAGGAAACACCCACGGGCATGCCCGGCGGCACTGAAGAGCACACCGCCTTGGCAGGAATCGAGCTCCCTCCCAAGTGAACGCCGTGGGCGCCGGCGGCGAGGGCCACATCCAGTCGGTCGTTGACGAAGATTCGTGTGTTCGTATTCCGGGCGCGGCTGGCTGCGGAGACGGTCAGCTCCAAAAGGGTGCGCGTCGGCAAATCTTTTTCGCGGATCTGAACCCAGTCCACGCCCGCCTCCACTGCGGAGAAGATTCGTTTCTCGACTGACTCCGGCCCGATGCCTCGGCGGTCCGTCACGTAGCAAATCAGAAATCTTCCCACTTCGATTCTGCCTTTCGATGCGTGGCCGGCGGGGTAGTTGGAACTCGACCCGGTCATCGCTTTCCGTCAGCAACTGCGCGAGCGTGAATGATGCCGAGCGACCGGCGCAATCTCCAAATCTCTTGAAAAGCTAATAAGACATCCGCCAGCCCGAGGCCGGATATCGCTCCACGAACGAAACCATTCATGGCCACGGCAGAAACCCAGGCGAACCGGCCGACAAAGAAGTTTCGGCTCCAGACCGGCACCCACGGGAGCATGAACAGCATGACCCCCATCTCAAAACAAAAGAGAATGTAGAGGATAGCCAGCCAGCGATTCATGAGTGGGTCTTCGTTGGCAGGAGCGCCGGGGGGCGCGGTGGATGTTGGCCCTTCTCGAATGCTCACGGCGACCTCACGGGTCGCTCAGGAGGCTTTCTGCTGGAGCAAACGGATTTTCTCCGCCACGTCTCGATAATCAATGTTCTGACTATAAACTTCCGTAAATTTCTCAAGAGCCTTCTTGATGTCGCCCGCTTCCTCGTGAGCCACGCCGAGATCATACAGCAAGGCAAGGGTTGCTTCTTCCTCCAGGCCCGGAATTTCTAGCGCCCGAAGGTACCACTTGACCGCGATCGCTGGCATCCCCTTATCTCTGAAACTCACCGCCAACAAAGTGCAAGCCTGGAGGTAGTTAGGGGGCAGATTCCCCTTGGAAGAACCTTTGACGACTTTCTGGAACTCACCAATGGCCTCGTCCAACAACCCCATTTCTCGGAACGCCACGCCCAAGTTGTAGTGAGTTTCAGGATCATCCGCGCCAGCCTGGCTGGGTTCAACCTCGCCGAGTTCACTGAGCAGGTCGCTTAACGGCGATACCCCATCGTTCGCTCCCGAAGATATGGACGGTTGAGCGGGACCCATCGGCGCGGTCTTTTCTGGAGTTTCTATCTCCCCAAAAGATGCCTCAAGGTCATTCGCCAGGCTACCCAACAAATCGGAGCCGCCGGCCAACGACGGTTTACGCGGTTGCTCTGCCGTCGGGCTCGTGCTAGGCGTGGAAGTTTCCGTCACGAAGGAGGTGGGTAGTTCCCAATCCTCTTCTTGCGTCGGGCGGGTAGGCGTGGACGCCGCCGGCCCTGCCGGAGCCGACCGCGGTTGCGCCGAGGCTTCCACCAGATCAGCAAGCTTCTGCACATCGGGATGGCCTGGATATCTCTCTCTGATCTCTTCGACGGCCTTTGTCGCTTCTGCCACAAGCCCTTGACTTAGGTAAAAACGAATCTCCTGCTCGTTGTCCTGGTAATTAAAGCGCGCAACTTCCGGTTCCGTTTCGAAGGGAGCGCCCGATGCCTGAGAAATTTCTGTCGCGGGAGCGCCATTTAGGGAAGCCGGACCCATCAAAGGGCCGCTTGGCGCAGCGATTTCGGGTGTGCCCGACACCAGGTCCAGCGGGATTTCCTTGGGCTCTTCTGCTTCCGCTGTTTCCGAAGGGCTAATGCCAAATTCCTGAGAGAGGTCAATTTCCTGTGGCAGCTCGGGGACGGCCGGCGTCGAGGGGGCTGAGGGAAAACTTTCAGCGCTAGGTTCGTGCTCGCCAAGCTGGAGTGCAATCTCCTGGTAGTGCTGCGCAGTGATGAAATCGCCTCGATCCTTGTAAATCCGAGCCAAAGCGTCAGCGGCCAGGGCTGAACGATGCGGCAAGTTCTTCCGGCAAGCTTCGAGAATCCGTTTGTGAATCTCCGTCTGATTCGGATAGACCGCGAGCACTTTTTCGAGCTCCGCCACGGCCTTCTCGGGCAGGTTATAACGAACAAATACATCGCTACTTTCGATTGCTTCCTTGACCATCGCCGCTTCGTCGGCGGTAGCCCCCATCTCCACCGGCGACTCCAGAGCCATGGCTTCCGAGGCAAAGACCGATGCGCTCGCCGGCACATATTCCTTACCTTGTTTTTGCAGGACCTGCCTGAGCAGGTCGCGATAGTTCTCGTTTTCCGGCTCGCGTGCCGCCAGCTTCGCATAGGCCGCCTCGGCTTTTTGAAGCTCGCCGGTCTGCACATAGGCGTGGCCAAGCGCTTCCAAAACTTCTGGTATCGTAAATTCATCGCCCGTTTTCTCGCTGATCTGGTAGATCAATTCAAGCGTGGGCAAATGCTGGGGAGCCTCAGCCCAAATTTTCCGCAGTGTCTGCATGAGCGCATCGGCATCTCTGCGCTCCACCAAGTCCTGTGCCACGAGGCTAGCGGCCTCGAACGCTCCGTCATAATCCTTCCGGGCAATGCACAATGCCGCAAAATTGCTAATCGGGCTAAAGTCGCCCGAGTTGCCGCGGTAAACCTCGAGGAGAATCTTTTTCGCCTCGCTCAGCTTGTGCGTGGCAAGGTAGCATTCCAGCAGGAGCCGCCGAGCGGCGGCGTCTTCAGTGAGGGAGGGAGCAGAAGTGAGGATTCTCTCAGCTTCGTCAAAACTTTGCCGGTGGAAGGCCTGACGAGCCAGGCTGAGTTGGATTCGCAGA
>JAJYNF010000247.1 GCA_021786455.1 Acidobacteriota bacterium | reverse complement strand
CTCCGAGGCATAGGGTTCAAGTTGGGGCAGGACTTCAGCCGAAGTCAGCGGCAGCGTCTCTCGCCAGCCGTGAATAGCCACGCGGTCGCCGAGACAATCCACGCCGATCATGATTCGCTCGCGGGGAAGGCCAGCGTTGAGCGCGCGCAAAAACTCATCCTGAATCCCTTGACGGGTAAAGGCGGCGCTGCCGACAATCACCTTGCTCGCGCCCGCGCGGACCGCCTCCTGGGCGCGTTCAACACTCCGAATTCCTCCGCCCACCCGGCAGGGCTTGCGGCGGCAGAGTTCTCCGACTAGTTCTGCCTGCGACGCGCGCCCCATCGCGGCATCCAAGTCAATCACTTGAATCTCCGGATAGTCGGAAAACTTCTCGAGCACGGACAGAGGGTCCGGCAATTCCAGGAACTTCTCCCTTCCCTGAACCAGTTGCACGACCTTGCCGTCCATGAGATCAATGCACGGAATAACCATGGAATTCCTAACGCGGGGAGCCTCAGTGTTTACACTGACTTGCTACGCTTAAAGTCTGACGGCTACTCCTTGGGAGCGAAGATATTCCTTGAGGCTTCCGATGGAGTGCTGACCGAAATGGAAAATGGAAGCGGCCAGGGCCGCGTCGGCGGCACCCTCCATAAAAACCCGGGCAAAGTGCTCCGGGCGTCCGGCGCCTCCCGAAGCAATCACCGGGATATGAACCGCGCGGGCGATCGTTCGGGTGAGCTCGCAGTCAAAGCCCTGCTGAGTGCCATCGGCATCCATGGAGGTCAGGAGAAACTCACCGGCTCCCATCGCCTCAGCCTGCTGGGCCCACTCGAGCGCGTCGAGGCCCGTGGGATGCGTGCCGCCGTAGGTGACCACCTGCCAGTGGGGGCTACCGTCGCTTTGCCGGCAGGCATCTATGGCGACGACAATCGCCTGCCGCCCGAAGCTCGAGGCCAGCTCGCTAATGAGCTGCGGGTTTTCGACTGCCGCGGTGTTGAGGGCAACCTTGTCCGCCCCAGCTTCCAGCAAACGGCGGGCGTCTTCATAAGAGCGGACTCCGCCGCCCACCGTCAGCGGAATAAAGAGTTTTCGTGCGACCTGGCGCACGGTCTCCATGAGCGTCGCTCGCCCTTCGCGAGAAGCAGAAATATCGAGCATCACTAGCTCATCAGCACCCTCGCGGTTGTAAATTTCAGCCAATTCGCCTGGATCGCCGGCGTCACGCAACTGGATAAATTGGATGCCTTTAACGACCCGACCATCCTTGCAATCGAGGCATGGGATAATGCGCTTTGCAAACATTTCAACTCTTCGCCGGCCTTCGAATGCTTAAAAGCCCCGATCGGACTTGGCACGCCGCCCGGTCGCGCCGTCAGGACTCCAAAAAATTCCTCAACACTTTAAGGCCGACTTCCCCTGATTTCTCGGGGTGGAACTGCACCGCGACGAGGGAATCTTCCTCAATCACGGCGCTAAACGCCTGACCGTACTCAGTGACGGCGCTTGTCTGCGGGGTGATCGGCGCGTAATACGAATGGCAGAAATAAGTAAAACTTCCAGCCGGTATCCCGCGCAGGGTCTTCGCGGAGGTCGCTATTTCCAGTTGACTCCAACCGACGTGAGGGACTTTGAACACGCCCTCAAAGCGCCGGACTTTTCCGGCCAGCAGTCCCAAACCCGCTTCTTCGGGGGCTTCTTCGCTCGCTTCGAACAAGGCTTGCAACCCCAGGCAGATGCCTAAAAAAGGCTTCCCCGCAGCAATAGCTTCTCTCAAAGGCGCCAACGCATTTCGCTCTCGCAGACGCTTCATCATGGCGCCAAAATGGCCTTGCCCGGGAAGGATCAACTTTGCGGATTGAGCTAACTGTTCAGGTTCAGAAATCGCTTCGGCCGGATAGCCAAGGTAGCGGATGGCTTTCATCACCGAGCCCACGTTGCCCGCGCCATAATCGAGGACGGCAATCATAGCAGGCCCTTCGTCGAGGGCAGTTGATTCCGCAGCCGCCGGTCGCGCGAGCAGGCATAGCGAAGCGCCCGCGCGAAGGCCTTGAACAGCGCTTCGATCTGGTGATGACTCGATCGTCCGTAAGCGACTCTTAAGTGGACATTCGCCCCCGCGGCGCCGGCAAACCCCTGGAAGAAATCCTCCACGAGTTCGGACTGAAGATCGCCCACTCGCCGGGCGCGAAGCGGCGCCTTCAACACCAGATAGGGGCGCCCGCTCAAATCAATGGCGGCGATGGCCAAGGTTTCATCCATCGGCATGAGGAAGTAGCCAGCGCGGTTGATCCCCTTTTTTGCGCCCAGGGCTTGTTTCACCGCCTGGCCGAGCGCAATGCCGACGTCTTCCACCGTATGGTGCTGATCCACGTCCAGGTCGCCGCGCGCCTGGAGAGTTAGATCAAATCCACCGTGCCGGGCCACGAGTTCCAGCATATGGTCGAGGAAACGAATTCCCGTCGAGACGTCGTAACGTCCTTGTCCCTCTAGGTCCAGCCGGACGCGAACGTCCGTCTCATGGGTGCTGCGCCGTAGCGAGGCGGTGCGGGCTTTCATGAAAACCACCCGGTCGAGGGATGGCGGACAATATCGGCCCAGGCCCGCGCGCCGGTCCGCCGTTCCATCAGATGTTGCTGCCGGTAAAGGCCGGCGATCAGCTTGCGCGTCTGAGACGCCGAACCCACCGTGAACCGCAAGTAGCCTTTCAAGTGCGGGTCGTAGCTCCAATCCCGAATTAGAATTTTCTGCCGCCGCAGCCGCGCCGCGATTTCCGGAGCTCGTTCGCCTACCCGGGTTAGGACAAAATTGGCGGAACTCGGAACGTACGGCACGCCCAACGCTTCAAGGCTCTCGCACAGTCTCTTCCGGTTGGCCAAAACTTCCTGCACGTACCGGCGACGATAAGCATCATGTCGAATGGCTTCGATTGCCGCCGCCATGGCTAGCGAGTTCACGACAAACGGGTTTTGTCCGCGGCGCAGATATTCCGCCAAGTCCCGGTGCGCGAAGATGCAACCCAGCCGCAAGGCGGCCAAGCCGAAGGCCTTTGAAAAGGTCCGCGTGACCACTAAGTTTTTGTATTTTCGAATCCAGGGGAGAATCGTTTCGCCTGCAAAATCGGAGTAAGCCTCGTCCACCAGAACCAGGGTGTTCGGTGTCTTCTGCAGGATTCGGCGCAATTCAGGCTTAGGGATCGTCGTGGCAGTGGGATTGTTGGGATTGGCGAGCGCCACCCAACGAACCCCGGAATGCGCGGCGCCGATCAGCTTATCCACCGGCAAGCGGAAGTTTTCGTCGTAGCGAACGCGAACCGTCCGCCCCCCCGCCACGCTGTGAAAGAATTCATAAATGGGAAATGTGGGAGCCGGCACCAAGAGGACGTCACCGGGGTCAACGAAAATATCGCAGATCAAATTAATCGCGTCGTCGGTTCCGTTGGCCAGCAGCATCTCGCCGGTCGCCACGCCAAAATACTTGGCCAGCTTTCGGCGCGCTTCCTCATACTCCGGGTAACGGGAAAGCCGGTCGGGATCGAGCCAGCGGCGCAACGCTCGGACCACCTGGGGAGCGCAGCCCACCGTGTTCTCGTTGAAATCGAGGCGCAACCTGCCGCCCCGTCCTTCGAGCGGAGGGCGGTATTTATTGAGCTGTCTAATCGCTTTGCGTGGCTCGATCATGAACCTTAAACCTCGTTTCAACAGAACGCGCGTGAGCTTTGAGACCTTCGGCTGTGGCGAGTGCCACAATGGCCGGCCGGAGTCGGCGCAGTCCCCCGGACGTGAGACGCTGAAAAGAGATGGTCTTTACAAAGTCGGCAGCGCTTAGGCCGCCGCGCAAGCGCGCCGCGCCGGCCGTGGGAAGAACATGGTTCGAACCGGAAGCATAATCTCCGGCAGCCACGGGGCTCATGCCACCCAAGAAGATCGAACCCGCCGACCGAATCATCCCCACAAAACGAGTTGCTCCATCAAGCAGGGTCAGGTGCTCGGGAGCAAATGCATTGGCGATTTCGACCGCCTCCTCTAGATCCCTCGTCAGCAGAATACCCCCGCGGCGATCGAGGGATTGGCGCCCGACCTCCGAATCCGTCGGAAATAGTTCCTCGAGCAGTCTGGCGGCCACGGCCTGAACCTCCAACGCCAATCGTCGCGAGGGCGTCACCAACAAGGCAACTGCTTCAGGGTCGTGCTCGGCCTGGGCGACCAGATCGGCGGCAATCCATTCCGGATCACCTTGCCCGCCGACCACCATCAACTCCGTGGGGCCGGCAACGAAATCAATCGAGACCTCGCCAGCCAGCAGCTTTTTAGCCGCCGCGACGTACCGATTTCCGGGCCCAACAATTTTATCAACGCGCGGCACGCGTTCGGTGCCATAGGCGAAAGCGGCGATGGCCTGCGCGCCGCCTAAACGATAAACATTTTTGATACCCAGCCAATCCGTCGCCACCAGGACGCTAGGCGCCGGGCGCGGCGACGTCACCAAAATCTCCCGCACGCCCGCGATTTGAGCGGGAATGACGCTCATCAGGACGGTGGAAGGCAAAGGAAAACGCCCTCCGGGAATGTAACACGCGATGCGATCCAGAGGGCGCACCGTTTGACCGACCATCACGCCCGGCCAAGTTCGGATTTGCCACGAATTGGGTAATTGCCGCTTGGCCACCTGTCGAATGCTGCGCGCGGCCACGGGCAGAGCGCGGAGGAAATCCTTCGACACGGCGCGATAGGCCCGCTCGATTTCGGCTCGGCGGACTTCATATCCCTGGCGACGAAGGTCTATCCCATCCAGACGACGGCTAAGCCGCGCGAGCGCCCGGTCTCCATTTCGCCTGATGTCCGCCAGAATCGTGCCAGCGACCCGCAGGGCTTCCTCTAGAGATGTCCTGCGTTGGCCCAACAGACGGTTGAGCGATTTCTTGTCGGAGCTGCGAAGGATCGGAATCATTCCTAACTCAAAATGAGCCGCCTTGCCCGCCGGAGAGGGCTCCTCGGTCAAAGAACAGCAAACTTCTGGCAGTCGGCGCTCCAAGGAGCGGCGGATTGAATGGCGCCCGGCACTTCATCGGGCT
>JAJYNF010000244.1 GCA_021786455.1 Acidobacteriota bacterium | reverse complement strand
CGCAATATAATCCATCGGTTGGCGGTTTTTCAATTCTTCGCCGAGTCTCCGGCCGATTTAAGGCGGGCGTTAAACGGCTCTCATCGCCCGCGTCCCTTCCAAAATCGCTTGACACGCGCCCTTTTATTGCGTACAGTGTCGGCCTTCGTAAGGGCGACGGATTCCCTAAATTTGGATGGAGGAGAGGAGCAGCAATGGCGAAAGTGATGACCAAGTCCCAGGTGGTAGGGCATCTGGCCGACAAGTTGGAGCTTCAGAAAAAGGCGGTGGCCGGCGTACTTGAGGAACTGGTCGCTTTGGCGACTAAAGAATGCAAGACCAACGGGCAGTTTGTCGTCCCTGGTCTGGGCAAAGCCGTGAAGGCTCACCGCAAGGAGCGCATGGGCCGGAATCCTCAGACCGGCGAAGCCATCAAGATCCCGGCCAAAACGGTTGTAAAGTTTCGGCTGGCTAAGGCGTTTAAGGACGCTGTTGTGCCTCCCAAAAAGAAGTAGCTGACAGGCGACTCGCGGCTGCCGCAATGGCCCATTCGTATGACGCGCGGGATTACGACGCGGCCAAGGACCGCGTTGGGGTGTGTCTCGACCCGGGCAGGTGTTGGTGCCATCCTTTCGGCCCGGCCATGGCCGCTGAATTTTGCGCGGCGGATGCCCTTCATGCCACCCGTTGCCCTCCGCGTGGAGGGTGCTCTAGCGCGATATCCTCAGAGTACAGCCCCACGGATTTCGGGCGGGCATTTTGGCAGCACGGATTGTGAAAACTGCTTCGTACCAACCCATCAGCATCTGCCAGCCAAACGGAAGGATTGTTCGTTATAATGCAGCAGCCTCGGCCGGGCGCCGCGCTCTGGGGGTTGTTTTCATTCTGCTCGGCGGCTTTCTTGGAGTAGAAAATGCGGCCGTGGCGCTTGCCATGGTGGCCCAAAGCGAACCGGTTGAGCTTCACCGTGAAGGGACGCGCATCACGATCACTAATGCGGGCCGCCCATTCACGGCCAATTATTTCGGCCCGGCCGAGGCAGCCTTATTTCATGCCCCTCCGCAAGGTCTCTGGGAGCGAAGTGCGTCCGGAACCGGTGAACTGGACAAGTCCGCGTTGCTCAGAACAGGCCACCCTTGATAAATCCTCCGGCATCCATCATCATCGAGAGCGATGGATATCCGCGCCAACATCCGGGGGCTGTTCCGGCTGTTCTTTCTGGCAATGGTTTTGATGGCGGTCGCGGCCGTGGCCGCTATCACGACCATTCGTTTCACCGTCCATGGCCGTGAGGAAAAGGTGCCGAATCTGGTGGGTCGGCCGGCGGGCACCGCGCAAGACCTCTTGGCGGGCCTCGGACTGGACATGAAGGTAGAAGACAAATTGTACAGCCGCCGCATCCCTTCCGGGGACATTCTCTCGCAAATGCCTTCGGAAAGCTCCGTGGTCCGACCCGGGCAGCTAGTCCACGTGCTGGTGAGTTTGGGTCCGCCCCAGGTAACCATTCCCGACATTATCGGTTCCGGCCTTCGGGCCGCGCGGATTGTTACCATTCAGCAAGGGCTTACGATCGGGGACGTGGCCTCGGTGTATTGGCCCGACGGCGACGCGGGCGAGGTGGTGGCGCAGGATCCGGCGCCGGCGGCCACCGATGTCCGCAGTCCGGCGTTGAATTTTTTAGTTTCGCTCGGTCCGCATCCGCCCGCTTTCCTCTGTCCCAGCTTTATCGGCCAGCCGCTCTCGGAAGCTCGCCGCCAGTTGGTTCAAGCCGGTTTTACCGACGTCCAAATCACTCCGCTCGCCTCGCCTCAATCACCTTCCGGCACCATCCTCGAGCAGTTGCCGCTGCCCGGAAGCAAGATTACGCCGGGCATGGTTTTCAACTTCGAGGTGGCAAAGTAAACATCCGGCACGCGGCGGAGCGGGTTTGCCAAGGCATGCTCGTGGTCTGCCAACTTCGGGCGCCGGGTCTGGGTCTTGCCGCGTCTTGAAGCAGGCGGGCTTTGCGGGAAGTGGCGGCTCGGGGCAGTGGTGATGTGGGCTACGGCAAATCCGCAAACGGCAACAGGACCGGCCGCTGCGCCATGAAGCTCAGCCGGGAAATTTCCTCGACCGCCCTGGCGACTCGGTTTTCTTGCGTGGGCTCAAGCGTCATCACAAACGGCAGGTGCTGCTTGGGCATGGCGGGTTCTTGCAGAACCGAATCAATGTTGATGCGGTGGCGCGCCAAAATAGCCGAAACCCGGGCCAGAATGCCAGGCCGGTCGCGCACCACCAGGCGCAGATACGTTCCCACAACATTTTTCCCCGGCGAGGCGATGCGCGCCGGGTGCCAGTGCGCGTAGCCGAGCGGTGTCACCCCGCTGCCACCCGCCGTGAGCGTTCTGGCGATTTCGACCACGTCGGAGAGCACCGCCACCCCGGTTGCCTCGCCTCCCGCGCCTCGACCGGTCACCGTGGTGACGCCCCCTTTTTTGCCGACCAGCATGATGCCATTGGTCGCGCCCAACACGCTCGCCAGTTGGGAGGACCGCGGAATCATCAGCGGTCGGACGGAAATTTCCAGCCGTCCCTGGCGGCGCCCGGCCGCCCCGATCAGTCGCACCGTCCGCTCCAGACGCCGCGCGTACGCGAAATCCACTTGGTCAATTTCCCGGATGCCCCGCGTGGGAATATCGCTCACCCGCACGGCCTGGCCAAAGCACACCATTGCCAGAATGGCAATTTTGTACCGAGCGTCGAATCCCTCCACGTCGAACGTGGGGTCCGGTTCCGCGTAACCTTTGGCCTGGGCTTCGGCCAAGGCGTCCGCGAAGGTCGTGCCGCGCCGCTCCATCTCCGTCAAAATGTAATTTGTCGTTCCGTTCAGGATGCCAAAGACGGCGTCAAAATGCTCGCCTGCCAGGCCCTCGCGGATGGCGTGCAGGATGGGCGTTCCTCCGGCCACTGTGGCTTCAATGCCCAGAGACAACTGGCGGGCGCGGCTGCGCTCCACCAGCTCGAGGCCGTGCTCGGCCACAAGCTGCTTGTTCGCGGTCACCAGGTGCTTGCCCGCCTCGAGCGCCGCCAGGGCGATGGCCCGCGCCGTCGAGGGTTCTCCCACCAATTCGATGACAATATCCACGGCCGGGTCGGTGACGACCTCCCGCCAGTTGGAGGTTCGCTTCACGGAGCGCCCGAACCACGATAAATCTTTTTTGTGAATGTTCCGCGAGCAGACGCGCTCGACCTCGATGCGGCAACCCAGTCGCCGCTCGATTTCCTGGCGGTGCTCCTTCAGCACGTGGAGCGTTCCGCTGCCCACCGTGCCCACGCCGATCAGCCCCAGACGGATCGCGGCCTGTCGCCTCGAGGGCCGTGGTTGCTCGCGGATTGTGTCGCAGAATTTCAATGCTCTCACCGAGCGGCGGGCTGATGCTCCCGGCTCGCCGGAGCCGGAACGACTCCAACGCGCCCGCGCGCCTTCTTGCGCAAGCTCACGCTTCGAATTCAACGCGGGTTCGTCGTGTCGCGAACTCTTCGTAAGGCGACACACGGAGCGTCCGAACATGGCGCGGGTCGTCCGCGTAGGCAAGCAAAACCATCAGCTCGTTTTGTCCGCCGAAGTTCAAAAAAGGCTCCGGAAGATAAAAATCCTTCTGCGGCCCGACGGTCACGTAGCGCCCCACAAATTTTCCGTTGAGATAAAGCAAGGCGTCACGTTCCGCCTCCACCGTTACCCGATACGGCGCAAACCACGCCGCCGGAAGCCTTTCCAACGCAAACCGCGTCCGTACCCAAGTGTACGCGGGAACCTGCTTCGAGTGGCCGGAGGGCGGGCCGAGCGTAGCCGGTTGCCAACGCACGCTAGGCGGAATGGATCTTAGCCGGTGCGGTTGAGCTAGCGCCAAGAACCGTGCCAGCTTCCAGCCCTCAAGGGGTCGTGCGCCCGCTCGATTCGCGCCGATTTTCACCGATTCAATTCCTTTTAGCTCGCCCAGCGTGCGACCGAAATTGGGCGTGCCGAACGCTTCATAAGAAATTTGGATGACGTTGTCTCCGGACGCCTTCACCGCGCCAGCCAATGGCGCTTCCGCGGAGGCTTGAGAGTTGGACAGATCGGCAATCAGTTCGCCGTTCACGAAAACTTTTCTTGCGTCTTCCGCGTAGCTGGTGAGAAAAAGTTTGTCCGACGACTTGGCGGGGGGGGAGACGGCTCGGTATTTGACGTATCCGTAAGGAACAAGTCCCGTTTCATCGAGCGCCTGAAGCGAGCTGGCTTCCCATCGCCCGACGTGGGGATCGAATCGCTCCACCCAAAACTCTCCCGAGGAAATCTCGACCGCCTTCGCTGGAAGAGCCGGCGTCGTGAGGCGCGTGCGGGCCGTTTGCCAGAGCGGGTCGTACTTAAAATCGGCCGGCGAGCCGTCCACCTGGCACTTGGTCGGAGCGGAGGGAAGAAGCGCAGTCAGCCCGTGCTCGCCGGGGCGAAACTCGAGATCTGCCCACACGCCGTGGCTCGACGTTCCATGAGCCACCAGCAGCGCCGCATCGGTAATCCACGGAACATCCATCGGCTGCGCATTGTCCCCGCCCGGCAAGGCTTGGCTTGAGAATTGAGCCGCCCAGGTGCCGAGGGCCCGTTTGCGCGGCAGAACTGCCAGCAGCAGGCGGCGATTGATTTGGAGAAATTTCTCGCGGTTCTCCACTCGGATGCCCAGCACCAGCGAGTCGTGTTCCTTGTCCCAATGTTGATAGAGCACGCCGCCCTCCACGCGCGGCGCTCGGTCAGCGGCGAAGGCTATTTCCGCCACGCGGCCCGGCTCGTCGTAAACGATAAGAAAATCGCGCTTCCCATTCGAGCCTTGGGCGATGATCTCCGCGGTCGAGTACCGCAGCTTGCCGCCGGGGATGGCAACCTGAACCGGCATCATTTTCATCTCGCGCGGCCCGAGTTGGAGTTGTCCCTGCCGTGGAATCTTCATGGGGCGCCGCGTGGGGCTGGCCCAGCTCCGGGTGCCAGGCGGGGTCCCCCGCGCGGCGCCAGGCGAGCTCGGCCGCGCGGCCGATGGTGCAGTGGTCCGTGTGGCCGCCGCGGCGCTCGTGGAAGG
>JAJYNF010000007.1 GCA_021786455.1 Acidobacteriota bacterium | reverse complement strand
GGGCGTTTAGAGCCTCTTGTAGAAGCTCGTGCCGTTCTCGTGATTGCACACGGTCTTCGGGATGCTCGCCGACCCCCGGTTTCTCCTCGAGTGTGGGAAGCAGATCTTCAATGGATGAGGTGACGCGATCCTTGTGCGTTCGCCGGTAATGGTCCACCAGATGATTCCGCGCCACCCGGCTGAGCCAGGTTGAGAAGCTCCCTTGGACCGAGTCGTAGCTCTTGAGCGTCTGAAACACCTTAATGAAGATTTCCTGGGTCAGATCTTCGGCGACGTCGGCGCGTCCCGTAAAACGAAGGGAGAGAGTATAGACTCTTGGCGTGTGAATCTGAAGCAGCGCCTCCCAGGCCGAATTCTCTCCAGCGAGGCAGCGCCTCACTAGTTCCTGGTCCTGCTGCAAGTCTGACCTCGCGCGGCCTGATAGGCCCTCATTTACTTTTCTGTGACGCGTGGCCCATCCAGCGTCCACGAATTTTAGCAGACCCCACGGCGGTTCGGCGGTTTAAGAATAACTGATCCCTGCCTCAGCCACTCGAATTGGCGCGCTCTGTACTCCTTCTGCCGTTTCAAAACAGCGGGCGCTGACGCTTGCATGTCCGCGAATGTGCAAGATTGAAGGTGCGAAAGGCCCGTCATAACATCTTGTCCTCTCCTTAAAGCCACGCGGCCATCAGCTTCGCCAGCAAAAATTCGGATTTGGTCATAGACTATTTGAGAAGGCGTTACGCGCCCTTGAACCTTCAGCCCGGTGCAGCGATATCGGGCCCTCCGAGGTCGGGCGCGACGACAGGCTTCGAACCGGCAGTAGATGGATTGGGCGCGTCCGCATTGCGCCAGGAGGGAGACGCGGGTAAGCGCAATATGGGAACCGCATCCACGAACTTTCATTTGACTGACCAAGCCGGCGTATCGGCAGCGCCCGTCCTAACCGTGACCGGGCTCAGCAAGCATTACGGGGAGAGTCTGGCCGTGGACGATGTTTCGTTTGATATCGCCGGCCATGAGATTCTTGGGCTTCTCGGGCCGAACGGGGCGGGGAAAACGACCACGCTCAATATGATTCTGGGCGTGCTGGAGCCGAGCGCGGGCGGCATCGTAATTGATGGCCTGAATTTGGCTTTCCGCCGGCGCCGCGCGCTTGAACGGGCGAATTTTGCCGCCGCTTATGCCCCACTGCCCGGCAACCTCACCGTGTGGCAAAACCTGCGGGTTTTCGCCATGCTCTACGGCGTGTCCAATGCAGTCGAGCGAGTCGAAGCCTTGCTCCGAGAGTTTGATCTTCTTGCGTTTCGCCACACCAAATGCGGTGTGCTTTCCTCCGGCGAGCAAACCCGCGTCTCGCTGGCCAAGGCTTTGCTCAATCGCCCACGACTTCTGCTGCTGGATGAACCGACGGCGTCCCTGGATCCGGCGACGGCGCGTGAGATCCGTTCTCGCATCCGCCGTTTCGCTAGCGACAATGAAGTGGCCGTGCTCTGGACCTCACACAACATGGTCGAGGTGTCCGAGGTTTGCGATCGGGTCTTGTTCCTTGCCCGCGGCAAAATTCTCCTGGAGGGAGATCCAAAAACCTTGCCCGCCGAATACGGCAAAGCAACGCTGGAAGACCTTTTTGTGGCTGTTGCCCGTGAGCCACTGACACTGGAGGACTGACCGCCTTGCCTGCTCGCCTCCGCCGCATAGCCGCCGTCCTGCTGCGATTGTTCTATTTGCTTCGCTCGAGCTCTGCTCGCATCGTGCCGCTTTTCGCCTGGCAGGCCGTTGATATTGTTCTTTGGGGGTTTATCAGCCAATTTTTGAATTCAGTCTCTGCCGCCCGCTTTAATTTCATTTCTACGCTCCTCGGCGCGGTTGTTCTGTGGGACTTCCTGGTGCGCTGCCTTCACGGCGTGATCATCGCCTTTATGGAGGACGTATGGTCCCGTAACTTCCTCAACCTTTTTGCCTCCCCTTTATCCATCGCCGAATATTTCTCGGGTCTGGTGCTCTTCAGTATTTCGAGTAGCCTCGTAGTGCTGGCGATGATGGTGGGCGTGGCGACAGCGGCGTTTGGCCTCTCCTTTTTTTCTTACGGCCTGATGTTGATACCATTCCTGCTGTTGCTGTTCCTCTTCGGCATTGCTTTGGGAATCTTCGGCGCGGCGATCGTTTTGCGTTGGGGGCCGGCGGCAGAGTGGTTGATTTGGCCCATCCCTGCGCTCCTGTCCCCCCTGGCTTGCGTTTTCTATCCGCTCTCGGCGCTTCCAACCTGGCTCCAATGGGTAGCGCGCCTGGTGCCGCCGTCCTATGTGTTTGAGGGTATGCGCCAGGTAGCAGCGGGTCACCGTGAGCCACTCATGTCTTTACTGGTCGGAGCCGCTCTAACGACGCTCGCGCTGCTGGCAGCCGGCAGCGCCTTCGTTCGGGTCTATCACCATGCCCTGCGCACCGGGCTCATCGCGCGTTACACTGCCGAAAGCGTCGGCTAATGCCGAACCGTATAGCGCGCGATCAGGAAAGCGCCGCTCGAAGAGGACAGCACGAAGGGCAAAAAACAAAACGGGCGGCAACCGCAAGGCTGCCGCCCGAAAGTTTTTCTTGTTGCTGCCAAGTTACGGGCAGGTGCTTCCCGCTGGCGGCGTGTAAGGGCTGGCCTTGCCTTGCTCGTTGGCAAGGGTGTTGAGTGCGCAGCCCACCGCGGTCGCGTTGGAGTTGGCCGCGTTGGCGTCGCTGGCGGCTGAATTGGCCGCGCTGGTTGCCGCGTTGGCGCTGCTGATGGCAGAGCCTGCTGCGCCGCTGGCTGCCAACGCGTCGTTCTTGGCATTGCCCGCTCGGTTGATTGCAATTCCGGCCAAGATCGCGGCAAGGCCGCCGGCGCCGATCGCCCCGCCTTCAAGATAGGTCTCTGTGTTACCACCACCCAGATGGGGCATGGGAGGCGCTGCGGGCGCGGGTGCGTCGGCAGTGCTCATCGGCAGGGTCACGCTGTGACCCTCCGCCACCTGCTGCGTTGCTCCCCCCCGCTCCACCTTCAGCAACCCTTCCTTCGCCGTCACCCTCACCGAGTCTCCCAGCATCGCCACTTCACCCAGCGTCTTGTAGCCCGACGCCGGCTCCACTCGAACCTCGCCCGCCTTCACCGCCATCGCCCGCCCCGCCGCCGGATGATAGAGGGATACATTCCCCCCTCCCAGCAGCACCGTCACCCCATCGCCTTCCTTCAAAAACGAGGCCTCCGTCTGGCGCCCAAACACCAGCCGACTCCCTGCCTCCATCGCCACCACCGCCACGCCCTCCCGGACGTGCAAGGTGTCTCCGCTAAAAACCGTCGTGTTCGCAATCGCTGCCTGGCCCGCCAGCGTCGCGTTCCGGCTGCCCGCCAGCGACCCAATCGCCGCTGACCCGGCCATCGCCGGTATCCATGCAGCCAGCATCATCGCGCTTACCACCACCATCGCTTGCGCCATCCGTCTCTTGGACATGGACATTCTCCTCACTGGTTTATTTATGTCTCGTGCAATCTCCCCGCGCCTGGGCTTCTTGGTAGGCAGCGAGATTACGCCTTAACCTTTTATCAACGTCTCGAAATTTATACTCGACTGCCATCCGCCTTGTCAAGAGTTTTTTTGGGCCAAGTCATGGAGGGTGTTTCGGGCCTGCCGCAACCTTTGCCATCCCACCCGGGCCGTCCGTTTCTTACCCAGCAAGAGAAGTGTAATAGCCCGTGGGCCGTCCCTCTGGGCCCAACAGGTGAACCAAGTCCACGACTTTTTCCCCCAGCACCCCAAGCGCATATTTTTGGAGCTCAGCCGAGTCCACCGCCAGCACGATTAAGTCGCTGGCTTTATCCAGTTCCTGGAACGACGGAACCAACAATTGAGGGAGGAGCGGCAATCGCTTCTCGACGAAGGCTTGGTTGGCGCCCGTCACCCGCTCCACGTGAATCCGAGGGTCAAAAATGCGCACGGCACGCCCGGCGCGCAACAATTGCTGAACCAACACAATGATTGGGCTCTCGCGCATATCGTCGGTGCCGGCCTTGAAAGCCAGCCCCAGCACACCGATTCGCTTCTTGCCCGTTGCCAACACCCGCCCCACGGCCCGATGCAAGTGGCATGAGTTGCTTTCCAAAATCGCCTCCACCAGAGGCATAGCCACTCGATTTTTTCGCCCGAAGGCGACCAATGCCCTGACGTCCTTCGGCAAACACGGCCCGCCGAACGCGAAACCTGGCCTCAGATAGAGCGGTGAAATGTTGAGCTTGGTATCCCGCGCAAAAATGTCCATAATCTCGCCGCTATCGGCGCCAATGCTTTTGGCCAAACTCCCTATCTCATTGGCGAAACAAATTTTAAGCGCATGGAAAGTGTTGTCGGCGTACTTGGTAATCTCAGCGACTTCGAGGGAGGTCACGAAGAGCGGGGCGCGGAGCGAGTGCCACAGCCGCGTCAACATCCTGGCGGGTCGCGGGTCGCTTGCCCCGATCACGGTCTTCGGTGGGTGAAAAAAGTCCCGCACAGACGAACCCTCACGCAAGAACTCGGGATGAAAACACACTCCGAAATCTCGCCCCGCCTTCTTGCCCGAGGTTCGCTCCAGGATTGGGGTCAGCACGTGCGCGGTCGTCCCAGGCGGGACCGTGCTCCGCAGCGCAATCATGTGGAACCCTTTTGTTTTGCGCAATCCATGGCCGATTTGTCGAGCCACTGCCTTGACTGCCCGGAGGTCCACCGAGCCGTCCGGCCGAGACGGTGTTCCCACGGCAATTAAAGAGAGCGTTGAGCTGGCCACGGCCTCACTTGCATTGAGCGTCGCGCGCAGCCGCCCTCGCCGAACCGCGCGCCCAACCAGTGGCTCCAGCCCCTCTTCGGCGACCGGAGAATGGCCGCCATTCACCATGGCCACTTTGGCCGCGGCTACGTCCACGCCCACCACGACGTGCCCCATCTTGGCCAAACACGCTGCGGTTACACTCCCAACATAACCTAAGCCGAAAACCGCGATCCGCATTTGCTCTCCGACGTCGCGCCCCACAGATATCTTACGCGGAACCTCAGGACTATATTCGACCTCCGGCGATGAAGTCAAAACAAGGCATTGGGG
>JAJYNF010000010.1 GCA_021786455.1 Acidobacteriota bacterium | reverse complement strand
CAGGCTTGAGTCCCCGCCGCAAGCCACCCCCTCACCCGTCCTTCGGACACCCTCTCCCCCGCTTGCGCGGGGGAGAGGGTTGGGGTGGGAGACGGTGCGCACTCCGGGGGGATTGAAACCCAAGATTGGTTGGCGTGAGCGCGCGCAACTCCCGGTGGGGGACAGCGCACGCTCCGGCGGGATTCGAACCCCACCCTCTCCAAGCAGGTTCTAACGCTCTCTTTCGTCACCCATCACTACGGGGGCAGGTGAGGTGAATGGTTGAGGTCTTCAAGCGTTGCCAAAACAACGCGTCCGACGATGGTGAGGCTCGCCGGACTACAATGTTGAACCGTATCCTGCGCGGTATGCCAATAGCTGCCGAAGGGAGGGCTGTCCGGCCCATAATCGAGGCCGATGAGGTCAATGGCCGAGACACCGGCGTCAACGAAGGGAACATGGTCGTCATCCACCGCCGTCGGAGTATTCCGGAAGTAACGCTGGTAGCCGAGCCGGTCCGCAACGTGAAAGACCAGCTTGTTGAGCCAAGCCGTGGAGTCGGCGTCCCGGTGGATGACCAGATGATTTCCAGCCACCATGTCCACAAGAATCATCGCTTGGATGCGGCCGAGCTTGCCGTCGGAGGTCAGCCGGGCAACCAAATGGCGGCTGCCGTAGAGGCTGTCGGTGGCAGTCCAATGTAGGATCGCTTCCTCGCCGTCGAAAAAAACCAGCCAGTAAGTGAAGCGATGCTTTTGGCGGGGCAGGATACGCGCCAACTCGAGCAGAAAGGCAGCGCTCGAACCGCCGTCGTTGGCGCCGACGAAGCGAAATTTGGTAAAACGCTTCGTATCATAGTGGCCGGCAACCATAATGACTTTGCGGCTAACGCCGGGAAGCTTGGCGATCAGGTTTACCATCGGAAGTGGCCCGATGGGTGTGTCCGCGGTAAAGGCGTCGCGTTCGACGGTCCACCCCGATTGTTGGAGCTGGCCAACAATCCATTGACGGGTCTCAGCTAGTGCTTTGGACCCCGCGGGCCGCGGGCCAAAGTCCACCAGCCGTTCTATGAATGAGAACGCGCGGCTCCCGTTGAACGCATAAGGGTCCGCCGCGCGGCCCCAACCCGCGAATCCGCCCAGCATCCACGCCGCAAGGCCAACCCGCATGGCCTGCCCAAGATGCCGGCGGGGCTTAAACTTCCTCATGTTTAGGCTTTCGTTTGCGCAGGTAAACCAGCCAGGAGAGGCCAATACTCAGGACGTAAAGCCCGACCAAAGGAATCCAAACGACAAAAATGGAGGCCATGTCGTTGCTGGGAACGATGGCCGCGGCGGCAACGGCCGTCAGCAAAATGGCATAGCGAATGTTCCGCACCAGAAATTTTGGGGTGACGATCCCAAAGGCTGAGAGAATCATCACCACGACGGGCAATTCGAACACCAGCCCCACTGCCAGCATGATGGAAAACGCTAAATCCCAGTACTCGTTGATCTCGACCACGGGTTGAAATTCACGCCCAAATCCCACCAAAAAATAGAGCGCCTTGGGAAGCGCAAGCTTGTAAGCGAAAATTCCGCCGGCGATAAACAATCCGCTGGTCAGCAGAATGAATGGCCACACGTACCGCTTCTCGTGCCGATACAGACCTGGCGAAACAAACAGCCATAATTGCCAAAGAACATAGGGCGAAGCCAGAAAAAGGCCGGCGATGAGGGAGATCTTGATGGACAAGTTGAAAGGGTCCACCGGATTCAGATAAGCGAGTTTGGGCGAAAGGTGGAGCGCGATGAGGGTGCTGGTCAGGGGTTCAGCCAGAATGTTATAGATGGCAGCGTGGAAATAAAAGCACACACCACTGGTTATCAGAATGGCGACGACGCTATGGAGAAGCCGCTGGCGCAGCTCCTCAAGGTGCTCGAGGAAGGACATCTGGTTGCCGTTCAGGTCGTCATCCTCGGGGGCGCGGCTCGGCCTCTTCGTCGGTGGGTTCGGAGTAATCGTAGCCATGATCGAGTGGCGGATCGGGCTCGGTATCGGTTTCAGGCTCGGAGCGCAGTTCGCGCGGCTGGTCCAGGTTCCGGATTTCCTCTTCCAGCGAATTCTTCAGCTCGTCGGAAGCTCGGCGCAACTGCCCCAGGCTCTTGCCGAGGGTTCGCGCGATCTCCGGCAGCTTCTCAGGGCCGAACAAAAGAAAGGCGATGAAAAGAATAAACCCGATCTCCAGAAACCCGCCGCTGAACAACGTTTGCCTCTCCCCACGATGATAGGCAAGCGTGGAGTGACTGTCAAGTAAGCGTGTCCTCAACCTATTGGGCAATTCCTGGTCATGCTTACTCTGTCCGAGTTGCGCGGATCGCCCATATGGCCGGAACGGCTCAGACTAATTGAAAATTTTGTAACACCGGCAGTAGAATGAGTATCTAAGCAAGAAGGGGAACGGTAACTTAGGCAGGGAGGCTTGTATGCAGAAAAGATTCTTTGGGTTACCGCTGGTGTTGGTAGTGGCGGGAATCACGGTTTCCGCGCACGCGGCCATTCGTGGGCGTTACGTTGAGGTGCGAAACGCGGACGTTTGGACTGGCCCTTGTTTCGCCAACTCGCAAGTGGATTTGCAAGGCAACGAGGCCATGATGGGGTGGAAGGTAACCGGCGGGACCTGGAACGGCGTCAATCTGAAGGGCTTGAGCGTCATCGCGGTTTTGAAGGCCAAGGCGACTCTGGGAGATCATTATCACGATCCGTACCCCGCGGAATCGGTGATCATTGTGGACCAGCAGGCGAACGAAGCGCAACGCGCGGCGCTCGAGAATTTTGCCCGCGCGCAGGCAGGGCGTTTGCTCGACCACGTGGCGCGGGTCGAAACGGCGCCCATTACCTTTAAGACGGTGGCTCATGACGCGGTGTCGCTCCAAGCTGGCAAGCTAGCGATGATTCGGACGCGCGCGCTGTGCTCCGGCGACGTGATCTGTGGCAACGAGTTTACCTATTACCCTCCGCTCGTCAAGGACGCGAACGCCATGCCCGCTTATACGGAAGAAGAAGCGTACAACGGGCGAGGCCTCGGCGTCGTATGGAACCGGATTGACCGTCGGAGCGCCTTCGTCGGCACGTTCGGGCGATAAAAACCGCTGGTTCGCCAAACCTTGATCGCGCGATGGGGGACTGAAGTCCGGTGCCGAGGGGCGCCACAACCGAGTCGGCAATCGCTGGCCGCAACCCGCTCGCCGTGTTTTCAACTTCTGCCTCACGTGAAGGATGGCGGCGGCGTTTGGCGCCAGGGGTTCCCAATCTCAACCAGGGGGTGTCATGTCTCTCACGCGCGTTTCATTGATTTCTATTTTCTTCCTTTTTGCCTCAACGCTAACTTACGCCCAAACGTACAAAGTGGTAGCGACCTCCGCGCCGCCGGCCGGCGCTGTCCCGCCAGCGGTTGCTTCCGCGCTCGAACCCCATGGGATGAAATTTGAAAATGCTCAAGCGCAGGTGGTGGCGGACGTTTGGTTTGCCAAATCTCTGCCGGCGACGGCCAACCCATCAACATCGCCGGTTGTTCTTTATGGCAGCTTGGCCACCGGAACATTTGTGGGCGTGCTGCGTTTTCCCAACCAGGGGTCGGATTACCGCGGCCAGACCATCAAGGCCGGATATTACACGCTGCGCTACGAATGGATTCCGGAAGATGGCAATCACATGGGCGTGAGCCAGTACCGCGATTTCCTGCTTCTACTGCCGGAGGCGAAGGACACCCACCCTGCCCAGGTGATGGGCTTCCATGAAGTGGTCAAGCTCAGTCGGCTCGCCACGGGCACCGGACATCCCGGCGTACTGATGATGGACCGGCCGAGGACTTCGCTGAAATCCCTACCCGCAGCCTTTCAAGACAGTTCGCAGAATTGGGGACTCCAGGCGGACGCCAATATCAGCGGCAAAACGACGCCGTTGGCGTTTGTGCTCGTCGGGCAATACCAGGGCGGGTAGCTTGGCGCGGGTGGGGAACTTTATCACCCGTTATCCAGAGCGACATAAATTGTAGCGGCGACGGCCTCATCGCCGGTCGGCGGTCACGGAGCGCCGCCGCACCAGAATGCGCAAGACCCCATGGCGCTCCATCGAGCGGCCTTCGGGCCGCATGGTGTGCTTGCTTGGGCAAGCGGTCGTTGACACTTTTCTCCGCCAAATGCTAAAAAGGTTTGAGCGGCCTCGCGCCGAGGAGGCTTCCCACGCGGTGAGCGTAGCTCAGCTGGTAGAGCGCCAGACTGTGGATCTGGACGTCGCGGGTTCGAATCCCGTCGCTCACCCCAATCACCTTTGCCAACACCGAAGTTCGCGGTCCTCTGGCCGGGAGAGCAATCTGCTGTCGCGCGGTCCATCCCCGCCCTCAAAACTTTTCACTTGAAACTGCTGGATAACTCGTACTAATTTTCTCGTTATCATGCGACGGAAGAATGCCACGCTCACCCCGCAGGAACTCGAGATCATGAAAATCGTCTAGGAGCGTGCCCCCTCGACCGTGCGCGACGTTTACGAAGCGCTGCGCGCCCGCCGCAAAGTCGCCTACACCACCGTCATGACGATGATGAACATCCTGGAACAAAAGGGCTTTCTGAAAAAGCGCCGCGAGGAGCGCGCCTATCTCTACCAGCCCGCGCGGCCCCGCCAGCAATGGACTTGGCCCGCCCAAGGGCCATTCTTTGCCACGAATTTTTGCACGTTCGCCGTCGCGACTGGCTGTGGCGCGTCGCGGAAGAAGTTCTTCGCGCGCTGTTCTGGTTCCACCCTGCCGTCGTTTGGCTCATCGGCCAGATTCGCCTGACCCGCAAGCAGGCCGTTGATCAGGAAGTTGTGGCGCTGGCCGGTTCGCGCCGCTTGATTCTAAAGCACCGACAAACGAAGCCAACCAAACCCAATTCTGACGATGCCTAAAGCAATTCCATTTATTATATAGCGTATCGGGCGCTAAAAAAGAAGCCCTTGCAGTCGCCGACGGAGATTGATTGAAAGGCCGTTCGGGCCGCTTCGAGGAGCTGGTCGGCGGTGCGGGGAGCGTGGCTGCGCAAGATTTGTTTGATCTTGCTCCACATGGGCTCGATGGGGTTGAAGTCCGGCGAGTAGGGCGGCAGATACAG
>JAJYNF010000245.1 GCA_021786455.1 Acidobacteriota bacterium | reverse complement strand
CGTAGCCCAATACTCCGTAGCCGCCAGGCGGCGCAAGCAGCGAGGGATCGAAGCTCGCGAGGATCACCCCCACGCCCTCAATCTCGAGCGCATAAAGCGGCTGCTTCTGCAATTGCCCAAGCTGTGTCAGCCAATTTTGATTGCCCTCGATCACGTCACCACCTGCCGGAATTTCAGCTTGAACCGGTAAAGCCCTGGCGCGCGATACGCGGCGTTCCAAGTCGTCCCTTCGAGCAAATAGTTCGTGAATGCGGCCTGCGAGCTGTCGGGGTAGTAGCTAAACTGTCCGCCCTGAAGCGCGTATTGCATAAACGTGTTCCAATTCGTGACGTCGGCGCCGCTCAGCACAGCCGCCATCGTGATTTCGAGAAAATTGTCAATGCGCTCAAGAATGCTCTCGCGCACGCCGGAGCTTGAGAGGTTGTCGTGCCGCGTGGCCACCGAGTTGTACGCCGCCACCTGCGTCGGCGGATAAGTGAACTGCAAGGTGTTCACCGTCCCGCCCGTCGTCCATGTGATCTTTGGATAAGCCATCGAACCCCGCCCCTCGGTAGCCGCGACGGTGCTGTTTCCGTCGCGGGTTCTTCAGTGCCCAACCGGCGCTCCGCGCTCAACCGTCGTCGCGTGCAGATTAACGCTGCCGCTGCGCACGGCGTCTGAAATTGAAGGCACCAGCGCCGTCGCCGCCTGCCGCCCATCAATGTGGAGATTCACCACCAGTGACGGCCCCATCGCGCCCGGTGCAAGTCCAGGCGAGACTCCGCCGCCCGCGTATTCTCCGCTCGACTCGCCACCGTATTCGCCCATGCGATGCTCATGCCGGCCGTGCGGTCCGAACAGCCCAGCATGGCCGCCGCGCCCTCCGCCTTTTCCGCCAGGAACCGCCGCGCCCAATCCCGCTGCCGCGCCCGCGACGGCATAGAAAAGCGCCGCGGACTCAAACGCTGCCGCTGCTGCCGGCGGATTCCAAAACAGGTCCGCGAAGCCGACCGCGGTTTCATAGATCGCGTGCACCAGCGCCTGTGCGCCAATCGAGGCCAAGGTCGCCTTCAGCGCCTTCTCCATCGCCGCGCCAATCGAGTTGCCATAGACGATGGCCTGCGCCACGCTCGTGCCCATGGCCTGAGAGAACTTCAGGAGTGAAATTCCCGACATCTCGGTCGCGCGCCGAATCTGCATCATGCGCAGCTCGAGATCGGTGAAAGCCGGCGCCGCCGTGTGCGCGTAATTCACCGTCTGCCGCATCTGGCCGTTGAACTGCCGCAGCGTCTCCCCCAGCGGCCCGTATCCTCGCTGCGCGTTCCGCGTCAGGTTTTCGAGCGCCGCCGTCACCACGGTGAAATGGCGATGACTCTGTTGCGCCCACTGCGACACGTCCACGCCCATCTCCGCCAGGCTCCCCTTGAAGTTCTCGCGGAACCGCCGAACGTTTTCTTCTGCGCCCGCCGGATCGCGCCCGATGTTAAACAGCAGCTTGGTCGCCTCGTCAGCCATGACTCACTTTTCCGTCGGATGGATCCGCCCGCTCACAATTTCCTCGCCGTCGCGCCGATCCCCGTTCGCGTCATTCCTTGGGCCGATGTACTTGATCGGCCCAAGGAATCTGCTTTCTTCGCGCCTTGGCGCCTTTGCGTGAGAGCTGTTTTCCCCGCGGCAATCCCGTTCACCAACAAATTTCCATCGCGCGTTGCGGTTCGATTTCGCCATCTATCCATTCGTTGGCCGCCTCGCTTTCTCTTTCGAGCAGCCTTGCTGCCGCCGCCAAATCCAAATCCAGCGCCACCACCGGATCGCGCAGCCGAATCATCTCGCTCGGTCGGCAGCCGAATTTCTCCGCCGCGATGGCCAGCAACAAAAATTGTTCACCGCGAACGAAACCGTTCGAGCTTTTCGCTCGACACCTCCGCCTTCGCCCCCCGCCGCGACCGAGTCGTCGAGCCCTCCGGCTCGCCCAGCGCCCGGCACGCCCACTCAAAAATAAAGGCGCAGTCGTCGGCGGGAAGTTCGGCGATCGGAATTTCGCCCGGCCCGTCGCCGATAGCCGGCTCGATGACGCTGGCCTCAACCAGCCGCGCCGCAAACCGCGCCAGTTCTAGAATTTCTTCGCTCGTCATCTCGCGTGCCGTGCTGCCCGAGCTTTCCTCGACCGCTGCCGTCAGCAGTCGCTGCGGCAGTCGCCCGGCCATCACCCACTCCATCGGCTCGGGCCGCGCCGCCAAAATCGTCGCCCCACTCGGCAGCGTCAATCGTTCCGCGCGAGCCCGCCGATCCGCCTCGGCAGCCGCCCGCCAATCCGCCGCGCTGGCGATCCCGTTCCCTTTTCGCTCCGACATCTTCGACCTCCTGTGGAGTCGCCCGATCAAGCTCCCACGTGCGCGTAACTTATTCCACGAACGGCGTTCCAAACAATTCTCCTCGCTCGCGATTCCTCGTGCTGATGCTTTTTAGAGCAATCTGCTCTTCGCCTGCCCCTTCGCGCCTTGGCGTCTTGGCGTGAGGGCTTTTCGTTCCCGCGACGGCCCGGCGTCAATCCCCTTGCGCGACTAGAGCTGCCGATAAATCTTTCCCACCTGATCGCCCGCCGGCCGCGTGGGATCGGCGAGCCCGGTGAGCTTGACCTTGTACGTAGTTTCCTTAGCCCTCTGGAGCGGCAGCGCGATCGCCTCCGCCTGATAGGCCTGGTAGAGCTGGCTCACCACGAATTTGCTCGGCGCGTTCCGCCGCGGTGAGATCACCGCCACCGACACGCGCGGCACCGGCAGAATGCCTCCAAAGGCGATTTCCTCGTAATTCTGTTCGCCCGTCGGCAAGCCCGGATCAATTCCTGTCGCGTAGCTGCCGTGCGTGATGAAGTTCTGCAAGTTGGCGAGATCGGATTGCATCATCGTCAGCTCCATCGTTGCGGCCTCAGCCGTCATGATGACGTCCACCGGCCCCGCCACCTGGTCCACGCTCACCTCTTCGAGCTTCGGCGCGAGTCCCACCGTCGCTGCGCCCGTCGTCGCTCCGGCGAAAACGTTCGAGCCGATCTCCACCAGTTGCCACGTCACGCTGCCGTCTGAGACCGTCGCGCCCAGCGTCGTCGGCCAGGCCGGCGCCGTCGCCCCCGACGTTCCCGCCACCGTCGCCTGCTCGATGTTTCCGTTCGCGTCCGTAATCTGCTGCCCGAGCGCGTAGGCCGTCGTCGCCGCCCACGGAACCGTCACCGGCGTCCCCGTCGAATCAATCAGCAGCCGCTTGCCGGTCAGCGGCCGCGCCACCTTCATCCAAAGCATCCCCGGCCCTTGATGAATTTTCGTTACGTCCACCGTTGCCATGTTTCCTCCTCTGTAGCACCCGCCGCATTGGTAGCCTCGGCATCGTTCCTATGCCGTGGGCTTTTCCCTGTAGCTGCGGTCGCAGCTTGCCCTGATGCAGGAAGGGACCGCCGGTCTTTTCCGAACTGTTCGCCTGCTCCCTTTGCGCCTTTGCGTGAGGCTGCTCTCTCGACCCATCTTTGCGCCCTTGCGCCTTTGCGTGAGACCGCTTGGCTTTGTCATTGCTCGTCCATCTGCACCACAAACTCGATCTGCGCGCTCCGCGTGAGCGTTCCGCCGCGCCGCGTCAGTTCTCCCAGGTCGTGGCTCACAATCCGCAGGTCCTTGATGTGGCTCGTGGCGCTCAATCCCGTCGTGGTTCCGCTCGGCGCGGTGGAGAGCGCGATGGGAAGCTGTAGGTAGAAGTCCGACATCGGCGCCGACGTCAGCACGATGTCCACCGCGTGAACGTAATCCATCGCGTCCTCGGCCAGCCATTCCGGGTCCGTTCCGATAATCGCCAGTGAGCAGATCAACTGCACGGTCTCCGAGCGCAGCGCCATATCGGCGTTCGGATCGAAGACGGTTTTGGGCGCCGCCACCACCGCCGCCGGCCAGTTCTGCACCGCGCTCGCTTCCTTGTAAAACGCCGTAAACGGAACGAGCGCCCGGTTCGATGGCCGCGTCGCGTTTACGATGTTGAGCGCCGCTTGCTGATCGCGCTGCAAGATGGCGATCAACTGATCCACCAGCGGCTTGACGAATTGCGCTTGATACGTCGGAACCATAATCAGCCTTCAGGTAGCCGCAACACTGTTCTTCGTGTCGCGGGTCCCTTGGTAGCCGCGACGGTGTTGTTTCCGTCGCGGGTTCTTCCTACCACTCGAGATGAACCATCACCGCCGTCACGCCCGTGGGCGCGAAGATGTAAACATTCGTCGCGTCATAGCCGAGCTTGCCGCCCGGCAAGAGTCCCGTCGGGTCGGCGCTGCCCTGTGATGTATCGAGGCTCGGTGGCGCGCCCAGCGTGGCGTTGCCCACCGCCGTAAACCACGCGCGCCGCGGCGCTCGCGGCAGCCCGTGCGGCACCGCGTTCGACGCTCCCCCCGTCAGCCCCGCCGCCACAAACGATTGCATTCGAGGCGTTCCTCCCCGCTCATCCACCAGCAAATCGTCGGTCAGTGAAATCAAGTTCAATGTTGCTGCCATCGAATCCTCCTCAATAAACGTCGTTTTTGCGGAACGCCACGTTCAGGTTGGTTTCTGGATCGTTGGGGTCGGTTTCTTGTCCGGCAATGCCGCCGAACTCCGGATAAACGTCGCCCGTTCGCGCCAAGCTGACGAACAATTTGTCGTAAGCGCCCTGGTTCAGCTCCGCCAGCATGTTTTCGTAAGATTTCCGCAGCGTATTCGGATTGGCCCAGCCAGCCGCCGGCGACCCCGGCCCCAGCATCGAGTAGAGCGCGTCGCCCAAATCCGCCGCCGCCCCAATCTCATTCATCATCGAGAGCACCGCGTAAGCCGACGGGTTCGTCGTGCTCAAGTTCGTCAGGTCGTAGCCTCTCGCCGTCGTGAGCGCCGTGATCCGCGCGGCTTGATTGTCAATCCATCCCTGAATTTCGATGTCCGCCGGGTTCTGATTCGCCACTCCCCGCTGAAACCCCGGATAGTGCGCCGCCACCGCGTCCACCGTTGTAAAGCTCATCTCTCATTCCTTTCAGCCATTCGTCCCGCCGGTAACCGCGACGCTCTTTTCCCCGTCGCAAGTTCTTTGGTAGCCGCGACGCTCTTTTTCCCGTCGCAAGTTCTTTGGTAACCGCGACGCTCTTTTTCCCC